>NZ_AJTQ01000064.1 GCF_000262345.1 Streptomyces xiaopingdaonensis
CGGTTCACTCGTCCCCGCCCCGGTGGCGGGCCTCCTGCGACGCGTCCCCGCTGTACGAGGACGCGTGCTCACCCGCGCCCTCGGGCTGACCGTCGCGCGTAGGCGTCCCGTTGACGGCGACGAGGGCGGAACGCTCCTCGACCTCCGTCGCCTCCGGCGGCTCGACGAGCCAGTCCGGGTTGGCCTGCTTGTCCCACCAGCGCCAAGCGGCGTACCCGGCACCGGCGATCAGGCCGACGACGGCCATACGCCGCGCGAAGCGGCCGACACGCGCCCGGCGCCGGCGGCGCGCGGTGACGTGTGCGATCTCCTTCGGCGTCACGTCCCCGCGGAGCGCGGAGAACGCGGCGCCGGCCCGCGAAGCCGCCTCCTCGCCGGCGGGACCTGCGGCGGCCCTGGCGTCGTGGTAGGCCTGCTCCAGGTGCGGCCGCGCGTACTCCCCCGCGCGCCGCGCGGTCTGCCGAGTGCGCTCGGCGGCGCGCACGGCTGCGCGCTCCACCTCGGGCGGGAGGTGGTCGCGGGCCTGGGTCACGCGAGGCGAGAGGTACTGCTCGTACCCCTCCTTGGCAGTGTGGCGGGCCTGATGGGCGGCCTTGGAAACCTTGGGTGCGAGGCGGTGGCCGGCTTCCTGCGCGTACTGATACGCGGTCTCCCGGGCTGCCTCGGCGTGCGGCGCCACTGCTTCCGCGGCGGTGCGGAGGTTCTCCCTCGCGTTGCCGGTCGCGGTGCGCACGCTGTCGATGCGGGTCACTGACTCCTCCTCCTCGATCGGTTCCGGGGAACACTCCGGAGTCTCCAGCAGCGGCCTCGGGATGCTCTCCGAAGAGACACGGTGTCGTTTTCCACGCGTTTCCAAGATCATGCCTGCTTGTGCGCCGTCTGACGCCAGGCGCCGGGCATCCGGGTCATAAGGGGCGCTCCGCCACGCTATCCGGTCCGTGGGAGGATCGGGGAGCCAACGCAGACAGATGGAAGGTAGATCGTGGCCGAGCAGCTCTACGCCACCCTGAAGACCAACCACGGCGACATCGAGGTACAGCTCTTCCCCAACCACGCACCGACGACGGTGAAGAACTTCGTCGAACTCGCCGAGGGCGCCCGTGAGTGGACCAACCCGTCCACCGGCCAGAAGACGACGGAGAAGCTGTACGACGGCACGGTCTTCCACCGCGTCATCAGCGGCTTCATGATCCAGGGCGGCGACCCCCTGGGCAACGGCACCGGCGGCCCCGGCTACGAGTTCCAGGACGAGTTCCACCCCGACCTCGCCTTCACCAAGCCGTACCTGCTGGCGATGGCGAACGCCGGCCCGGGGACCAACGGTTCGCAGTTCTTCGTCACCCTCGCGCCGACGACCTGGCTCACCGGCAAGCACACCATCTTCGGTGAGGTCACCAACGACGCGGGCAAGAAGGTCGTCGACGAGATCGGCGGCACTGCGACCAACCCGCGGACCGACCGTCCGCTCCAGGACGTCGTCATCGAGTCCGTCGTCATCGAGCGTCGCTGATCCCTCGCGCGCCGTTCGTGCGCCCGCCGGCTCCCGGCGTCCCGTGCCCTGCTGGCGGCGTCCCCGTGGCTCCGGCCGCAGCGCACGGCACCCGGCTTCGCGTACCTGTACGAGCGGCATCCCGCATCGCCCCACCTGTCCGTACCCTTCAGACAGGTGGGGCGGTGTTCGCCGAGGCAGCTTCCCAGGGGACGGAACGGATCAATGGAGCAGAACCAGTCGGGCAACCCGGAGCAGTCGGGGCATCCGGAACAGACCGGGCAGCCGGGGCCTGCGGTGCCGCCGCAGGACCCGGGCAGCACCTCGGGTCCGCCCCCGGTGGTCCACTGCTACCGGCACCAGGACCGTGAGACCGGCATACGCTGCACCCGCTGCGAGAAGCCGATCTGCCCGGAGTGCATGATCGCCGCCTCCGTCGGCTTCCAGTGCCCCGAGTGCGTCAGGGGCGGTTCGGGCACCGGGCACGCGCCGGGCGCCAACCAGCCGCGAACGCTCGCCGGCGGGCGGATCGCCTCCGATCCGAAGCTCGTCACCAAGGTGCTGCTCGGCGTCAACGTCGCCGTCTTCCTCGCCGTCCTCGTCGCGGGCGACCAACTCCTCGACCGGCTGCTCCTCTTCGGGCGGGCGGTGATAGAGCCGTTCGGGCCGCTGGAGGGCGTCGCCGAGGGGCAGTGGTACCGGCTGCTGACCGCGGCCTTTCTGCACCAGGAGTTCGTCCACATCGCGATGAACATGCTGGGACTGTGGTTCCTCGGCCCGCCGTTGGAAGCGGCGCTGGGGCGGCTGCGATTCGTCGGCCTCTACCTGGTCTCCGCGCTCGGCGGGAGCGCCCTGGCGTTCCTGCTCTCGTCGCCGAACCAGGCGTCGCTCGGGGCGTCCGGGGCGATCTTCGGCCTCTTCGGGGCCACCGCGGTGCTGATGCGCAGGCTCCGGTACGACATGCGCCCGGTGCTGATCCTGCTGGCGATCAACCTCGTCTTCACCTTCACCTGGGGCAACATCTCCTGGCAGGCGCACATCGGCGGCCTCGTGACGGGGGCGGTGCTCGCCTTCGCGCTGGTGCACGCGCCGCGGGAGAAGCGGAACCTCGTGCAGTACGCCGCGTTCGGCGGGATGCTCGTCGTCGTCCTGGCGGTCGTCGTGGCGCGGACGCTCCAACTCGCCCCCTAGCGGCGTCGCTCAGGACCGCCTCGGGGAACGGTTGTCCACAGACGTGCGCAGATGTTGTGCACGGTGGCGGAGCTCGTGCGCGGACGCGCCCGAGAGCGCTGTTTCCCCTGCGAGATCGGGGTGGACGGACGCCGTGCACGCTGTCCAGCGTGCACACCGGCGTCAACGCCTCGAAAGTTATCCACAGATCTTGTGAGTTTTCCAAGGCTGTGGATCAACCTGTGGATAACTTTCGGCGCGGCACGACCCGGCTCGTCGGCCACGGACCGTCCGCATACGGGAAGAGGAACCCACCCCCGGTTCGCCTGGCGGTGCCGGCGTCACTTCCACTGCGTGGAGACGACGAACCCCGCGGCGATGAAGCCGAAGCCGACGACGATGTTCCAGTTGCCGAGCGGATCGATCGGCAACGAGCCCTCGGTGACGTAGAACACGACGATCCAGGCGAGCCCGAGTCCGAACATCAGCAGCATCAGCGGAGCCACCCAGCGGCGTCCGCCACTGCTGAAGTCCAGCTCGGTGGCGGCCTTTTTCTCCGGAGGAGGCGTGTAGTCGGCCTTCTTGCGGATGCGTGACTTCGGCACGAGAGACTCTCCTGTCGATGCGCTGCCTGGCCGCCGCCGGTCTGCGCAACGGCCCGTACGGCCGGGGGAAGACCTTCGGCTCCTGGACCCTACCCGGGCTGTGCAGACCGGGAGGAGTGTGGTCCGTTAGCGTAGTGCTTCCCCTGGGTGGAGGGAGACAAGGGTACGGTGACCAGATTGCGTATCCGGCCTGCCCGGCTGGCCTCGCTCGGGGTGTTCGCCCTTGCCGGCCTTATCTTCTGGGTGAGCTTCAACACAGCGCAAGGGACGAACCTCCGCAGCGACGATTCGATGCTGCGGCTCTCCGATCTTATCCAGGAGCGCAGCCGGAAGAACGGCGACCTCGACGCCTCGGCCGCGGCCGTACGCGAGCAGGTCGACAAGCTGGCGCAACGGGACCACCGCACCTCACGCGAGGAGAAGCGGAAGTTGGTCGACCTGGAGAAGGAAGCCGGTACCCGCCGGGTCTCGGGTGCGGGCATCACGGTCACGCTCGACGACGCCCCGACCAACGCCACCGCGCAGGTTCCCGGCGTCCCCGAACCGCAGGCCAACGACCTCGTCATCCACCAGCAGGACCTCCAGGCCGTCGTCAACGCGCTGTGGCGCGGAGGTGCCGAGGGGATCAAGGTGATGGACCAGCGGCTGATCTCCACCAGCGCCGTGCGCTGCGTCGGGAACACGCTGATCCTTCAGGGTCGCGTCTACTCGCCGCCGTACGAAATCACCGCCGTGGGCGACCCGCAGGAGCTCCGCAAGGCGCTCGACGGGGACGAGGAGATCGACAAGTACCTCCGGTACGTGGAGGCTTACGGGCTCGGCTGGAGCGTCGAGGAGCGCAAGAGGACGACGCTGCCCGGCTACGGCGGCACCGTCGACCTCCGGTACGCGGAGCCCGCCGAATAGCGCGGGGAGCCGCCGGCAAGCGTCCCCCGGACCGGGCGAATCGGTGTGCGCCCGCCCGTGCACCCGGTGCGCCCCTTACCCTGGGGACAACCGGCGTCCGCCTCGCGGACCGTCCGGGCGGCAGCACACCCCGGGTGCGGAGACGAAGGGACGGCATCGCGGATGTACGGCTGGATCTGGCGCCATCTGCCGGGCAACACCCCTGTGCGGACGGTGATTTCGGTGATCCTGGTGCTCGGGGTCGTCTACCTCCTCTTCCAGTACGTCTTCCCCTGGGCGGAGCCGCTGCTGCCGTTCAACGACGTCACGGTCGACGGTGCCGCCGGAGCGGGAGGCGCGGCGTGACCCGCATCCTCGTCGTCGACAACTACGACAGCTTCGTCTTCAACCTCGTGCAGTACCTCCAGCAACTCGGTGCCGAGTGCGAGGTCGTCAGGAACGACGAGGTGGCGCCCGCCCACGCGGACGAGGGCTTCGCCGGCGTGCTCCTCTCGCCGGGCCCCGGAGCCCCCGCTCAGGCCGGCGTCTGCCGGGAGATGGTGGGGCACTGCGCCGCGGCCGGTGTGCCGCTCTTCGGGGTGTGCCTCGGCATGCAGACGATCGCCGAGTGGTACGGAGGCGAGGTCACCCGCGCGCCCGAACTCCTCCACGGCAAGACCTCTCCCGTGCACCACAAGGGGGCGGGCGTCTTCCGCGGCCTGCCCTCGCCGTTCACCGCGACGCGCTACCACTCGCTCGGCGTCCCCGCCGAGAGCCTTCCGCCCGAGCTGCTGCTGACCGCCGAGACGGCCGAGGGACTCGTGATGGGCGTCCGGCACCGTGAACTCGCCGTCGAGGGCGTGCAGTTCCACCCGGAGTCCGTACTCACCGAGTGGGGCCACCGGATGCTCGCCAACTGGCTGGAGGAGTGCGGCGACCGCCGCGCCGTCGCACGCTCCGCCGGCCTCGCCGGGGTGTCCGGGACCGTCGGCGCGGGCGCGGTCCTTACGTGACGTCCCCGCGCCCCGGGTTCGAGGGTGCCCCCGGGGAGCCGTACTTCCCCGAGGGAGGCGAGCAGCACCCCCACGGTGCGGAAGAGCCGCATCCGGGGCACGACTTGCCGCCCCACGGAGGGGGTTCGGGCGCCGCCTACGAAGGGCAGGGCGAGCCGGGGTACGAGGCGTACGGCGGGTACGGCGCATACCGCGCCGCGGTCGACTCGCTCGCCGACCCCCTCACCGATCCGCTGCCCGACCCCGGCCGACAGCAGGTCCAACCCCCCGGCCCCGAAGGCGAGTCGGCCCGCGAGCCCGAGCAGTTCCGGCGTGCCGGATCGCCCTGGTTCCGGCCGCGGACCTCCGGCGAGCAGGAGCAGCAGCGCCCGGACACCGCCGGCCCCGACGCGTACGGGCAGCCGGGCCGATGGGCACCGGAGACGCCGGCCGGGTACACGCAGCCGGCGGCGGGTCACGCGGGCTCGTACGCGTCGCGGGAGCAAGTGCCCCCGGACCTCTCCCAGTTCGGCGGCGACGCTGGGTACGCCGCCGCGCCCGAGGGCGTCAGGCAGCCGCAGGATGCCGGTCCCGTCGGGCAGACGTCGTCAGGGTACGGGCAGTTGGGGGCCGACGGGGTGCCCCAGCAGGCGCGACCGGTGCAGGCCCCGCCCCGGCGCGAGCAGGCCGATCCCGCGCCGATCCCCGCGCCCCGGCGCGGCACCGGCGTACCGCTCGACGTTCCGCACGCCCCCGATGTGGCAGGGGACGACCGGCAGACGGTGGGCCTGCGGCGTCCGGAACGCGAGGAGTTGGAGCGCAGGCCCGGACGTCGGAGGGCGGCGGGTCGGAAGGGGAGGGCGAGTCCGCAACCGGAGGTGCGGGCCGGGACGCGGCTGGAGGCGCGGCGGGCCGAGCGTGCCAGGAGGCCGGGCCCCGGGATCATAGCGAGCCGGTTCCTCGGCGAGGTCTTCATCAGCGTCGGCGTCCTGATGCTGCTCTTCGTCGCCTACCAACTGTGGTGGACCAACGTCCTCGCAGGTCAGGAGGCGGGCGGTGCGGCGAGCGAGCTCCACGAGCAGTGGGAGAAGCCGAAGGCCGAGCGGAAACCCGACCCGGAGCGGAGGGCCGGGGCGTTCGAGCCGGGTGAGGGCTTCGCGCTGGTGCACATCCCCAAGATCGACCTCCAGGCGCCGATCGCGGAGGGCGTCTCCAAGGAGAAGGTGCTCGACAAGGGCATGGTGGGCCACTACGACGAGGAGCCGCTGAAGACGGCGATGCCCTGGGACAAGAAGGGCAACTTCGCGCTTGCCGGCCACCGGAACACGCACGGCGAACCGTTCCGCTACGTCAACCGGCTCGTCGTCGGGGACAAGGTGGTCGTCGAGACGTCGAGCCGGTACTACACGTACGAGGTGACGAGCCGGCTCGCGTCGACATCGCCTTCGAACACCTCCGTGATCGATCCCGTGCCCGCGCAGTCCGGGTTCCGCAAGGCGGGGAGGTACGTCACGCTCACCACCTGCACTCCGGAGTACACCTCCAAGTACCGTCTGATCGTCTGGGGCAAAATGGTCGACGAGCGTCCGAGGAGCGAGGGGAAGCCGGACGCGCTGATCGGGTAGGCAGTACGACAGGGGTCGGCGACGGCCGGCCCCGGAGGCGCGGTGGCGAACGAGAGTCGGAGGCGGGCGGTCCGTTGGCGGAGATCGAGGAAGGCGGCGAGCGGCCGGCGAACGCCGTGTGCACCGAGCCCGAGGAGCCCGCGGAGGGCGCGGGCGGCGACGGAGCGGGCTCCGGCGGCGACCGTACGGGCGGTGGCGACGGAGCCTCGTCGGGCGGAGCGGGGGCGCGCGGCGTGGTGGCGGCGATCGTGGGCGTCGTGGGGGAGTTGCTGATCACCGCGGGGTTGGTGCTGGCGCTCTTCGTCGTCTACTCGCTGTGGTGGACCAACGTCCTCGCGGACCGCGAGGCGCAACGCGAGGGGTCGAAGGTGCGGGACGGCTGGGAGCAGAGCGAGCGGCCCGGCGCGATCGACATAGCGGGAGGCATCGGGTTCCTCCACGTGCCGGCGATGTCCAGCAACGACGTCCTCGTCAAGAAGGGCACAGAACCGGACGAGCTCAACCAGGGCATCGCCGGCTACTACACCTCGCCCGTGAAGTCGGCGCTGCCGCAGGACCAGTCGGGCAACTTCTCGCTCGCCGCGCACCGGGACGGGCACGGGGCGAAGTTCCACGACATCGACAAGATCGAGAAGGGCGACGCGGTGGTCTTCGAGACGAAGAACACCTGGTTCGTCTACAAGGTCTACGAGATCCTGCCGGAGACCTCCCGGTACAACGTCGGCGTCCTCGACCCGGTGCCCGAGGAGTCGGGCAAGAAGGAGGCCGGGCGGTACATCACGCTGACGACGTGCACCCCGGTCTACACCTCGAAGTACCGGTACGTCGTCTGGGGCGAGTTGGAGCGCACCGAGGACGTCGACGCGGAGCGCACGCCCCCGAAGGAGCTGCGCTAGCCGCCCCGTCGCGCGCGGAGGGCCGGGTGGCGGCCCGGCCCTCCGTCTCTTCGCCTCCCGAGGTCAGCGGCGGCCGAACGCCCCGCCCAGGACGTCGCCCAACTCCGGCCCCGGTCCGTCCTCTTCGCCGCCCGGACGCGTCACGATGTCGATCCGGTCGCCCTTCTTCCCCTCCGTGTTGGCCGGAGGGTTGGTGGTGACGACGATCGAGCCGTCGTCCTGGTCGCCGTGGACGTCGCCGACCTCGAAGCCGGCCTCCTTCAAGGCGCCCTTGGCGTCGCCGAGGGACTGGTTGGTGACGTCGGGGACGGTCGCCGGCTCGTCCTCGTCGTCGGGTGCCTTGGCGACGGTGAGGACGATACGAGTGCCCTCCGGGTGCTGCGTGTTGGCGCCCGGGTCCTGCTTGAGCACGGTGTCGGCCGGCTTGGACTGGTCGTCCTGCTCGGCCTTGGCGACCTCGAAGCCGAGCGCCTTCAGTTGCCCCTCCGCCTCCTCGTAGCTCTTGCCGGTGACGTCGGGCACGTTGGTGGTGGCCTGGGTTGCGACGGTGAGCGTGATCACCGAGCCCTTCTGCGCCTTCTGGCCGGCCTCGGGGCTCTGGCCGAGGACGGTGTCGGGCTCGGCGTCCGCCGTCTCCTCGGCCTTCTTGCGTACCTTGAAGCCGGCGTCGTTGAGCTGTTGCTTGGCGTCTTCGAACGCCGAGCCGTTGACGTCGGGGACGTCCTGCGGGGCAGGGCCCTTCGACATCACGAGGGTTATGACGGTGTCGCGGTCGACCTTCTCGCCCGAGGCGGGGTCGGTCTTGCAGACGTGGTTCTTCTTCTCCTTGCAGAAGGCGCTGTCCCCGCGCTCCGCCTTCAGACCGGCGTTCTCCGCCTGGGACTTTGCCTCGGCGAGGCTGAGCCCGGAGAGCGAGGGGACCTCGGTGTTGTCCGAGGAGGAGTTGCCGAAGAGCGCCTTGCCGACGAAGATCGCGCCGATCAGCACCAGGATCACGGCGACGATCAGCAGGATCGTCGAGGTGTGGTTCTTCTTCGGCGGACGGCGGCGGCCGCGCGGTTCGTCGCCGTCGTCGTCCCGCATCGGCGGCATCATCGAGGTCTGCGCGTCCTGGGGGCGAAGCGCTGCCGTCGGCTGGTCGTCGGGGTAGCCGTAGCCGGCCGCGCCCATGGCGGCGCCGGCGGCGACGGGCTGGCCGTCGAGGCACGCCTCGATATCGGCGCGCATCTCGTCGGCGGACTGGTAGCGGTAGTCCGGGTCCTTGACGAGCGCCTTCATCACGATGGCGTCCGTCGCGGGGGAGATCTCCGAGTCGAAGGCGCTCGGGTGCTGCGGCTCCTCGCGGACGTGCTGGTAGGCGACGGCGACGGGGGAGTCGCCCACGAACGGCGGGCGCACGGTGAGGAGTTCGTAGAGCAGGCAGCCCGTGGAGTACAGGTCGGAGCGCGCGTCGACCGTCTCGCCCTTGGCCTGCTCGGGGGAGAGGTACTGGGCGGTGCCGATGACGGCGGCGGTCTGCGTCATCGTCATGCCGGAGTCGCCCATCGCACGAGCGATGCCGAAGTCCATCACCTTGACCTGGCCGGTCCGGGTGAGCATGACGTTGGCCGGCTTGATGTCGCGGTGGACGATGCCGTTGCGGTGCGAGTACTCGAGGGCCTGCAGGATGCCGACGCACATCTCCATCGCGCGCTCCGGCAGCAGCTTCCGCCCGGAGTGCAGGAGTTCGCGCAGCGTGGAGCCGTCGACGTACTCCATGACGATGTACGGGATGGAGACGCCGTCGACGTAGTCCTCACCGGTGTCGTAGACCGCGACGATCGCCGGGTGGTTGAGGGAGGCCGCGGACTGCGCCTCGCGTCGGAAGCGCGCCTGGAACGACGGGTCGCGGGCGAGGTCGACGCGGAGGGTCTTCACCGCGACGGTACGTCCCAGGCGGGTGTCATGGGCGAGGTACACCTCGGCCATGCCACCGCGGCCGAGCACCGAGCCCAGCTCGTACCGGCCGCCGAGGCGACGCGGCTCTTCCATAGTCTCCAGCCCTCTCCGGTCGTCCGTGCCGCGGTGCCGGCCTCGTCGAGACTGCGGCTGCGGCACGGCGGTGTGCTGCTCGGCATACGGTACCCGGCGGTGGTTCGGGCCCCCGTGCGACGGTGGTCGGCGACTGCGGGGGCCCGTTGGCCGGGGTCACGTCACTGCTTTCCGTCGAGGACAGCCTCCATGACGCTCTTCGCGATGGGTGCCGCGAGCTTGCCGCCCGCGATGTCGTCGCGGAGGGTGTCCGAGCTCTCCACCACGACGGCGACGGCGACGGGTGAGCCGTCGTCGGTCTTGGCGTAGGAGATGAACCACGCGTAGGGGTTTTCCTCGTTGTTCTCGCCGTGCTGCGCGGTGCCCGTCTTGCCGCCGACGGTGACGCCGGGGATCTTCCCCGTGCTGCCGGTGCCGTCGTTGACGACCGTCTCCATCGCCTGCTGGAGCTTCTGCGCGTTCTCGCTCGAGACGGGCTGGCTCAGCTCCTTCGGCTTGGTCTGCTCGACGACGTTGAGGTTGGGCGCGACGAGCTGGTCGACCATGTACGGCTTCATGAGCTTGCCGTCGTTGGCGACAGCCGAGGCAACCATGGCCATCTGGAGCGGGGTTGCCTGGTTGGACGCCTGGCCGATGCCGGCCAGGGCGTTCTGCGGCTGGTTGTCCTTCGGGTAGAGGCTCGGCGCGGGGCGGACGGGGGTGTCCTGCGAGCCGCTGTCCTGGTCCCGGTTGAAGCCGAACTTCTCGGCCTCCTCCATCATCTTCTCGTTGCCCAGCTCGTGGGACATCTTCGCGAAGACGGTGTTGCACGACCACTGGAGCGCGACGCGGACGCTGGCGTTCTTGCACGCCGGGTGGTTGCCGTCGTTGCCGAGGTCGTTGGTGGTCTGCGGGAGGCGGTACGGGTCCTCGGTCTGGGTCTTCTTGTCGAGGTCGTACTCGCCGCTCTCCAGGCCGGCCGCCGCGGTGACGATCTTGAACGTCGAGCCGGGCGGGTAGGTCTGGCGGAGCGCCCGGTTGAGCATCGGGTCTTCCGGATCGTTCTTCTTCTGGAGGGAGTTGAACGCGTCCGAGTCCTTCTTGCCCACACCCGCGAACTTCGACGGGTCGTAGGAGGGCTTGTTGGCGAGGGCGAGGATCGCGCCGGAGCGCGGGTCGATCGCTGCGACCGCACCCTTGGCGTCACCGAGCCCGTCCCAGGCCGCCTTCTGCGCCTTGGAGTTGAGCGTGGTGACGACGTTGCCGCCCTTCTGCTGCTTCCCCGTGAGCATGTCGATGGTGCGGTTGAAGAAGAGCCGGTCGTCGTCGCCCGTCAGGATCGGGTCGTAGAGGCTCTCCAGCTGGGTGGCGCCGAAGCCCTGCGAGGCGAAGCCGGTGACGGGCGCCCACAGCTTGCCGTTCTTGTACGTGCGCTTGTACTTGAAGTCGTTGCCGTTGACGACGGTCGACCCGGTGATCGACTTGCCGTCGACGATGATGTTGCCGCGCGGCTGCGCGTAGCGGGCGATGTCGACGCGGCGGTTCTTGGAGTCGGTCTTGAGATCTTCGGCCTGTACGAGCTGGACCCAGTTGTCCCGGATCAGCAGCGCGAGGACGAGCAGGCCGCAGAAGATCGCGATCCTGCGCAGCGGCTTGTTCACGGTCGGACCACCTGAGTCATCTCGGCGTCGGGTGACGGTGCGGGCGCGGGGGCCGGGCGGCGCGCTGTGTCGCTGATCCGCATCAGGATGCCGACCAGCGCCCAGTTCGCGATCACCGAGGAACCGCCGTACGCCAGGAAGGGCATCGTCATGCCGGTGAGCGGGATGAGCCCCATCACGCCGCCCGCGACGACGAAGACCTGGAGCCCGAAGGCGCCGGAGAGGCCGATCGCGAGGAGCTTGCCGAAGGGGTCGCGGGCGGCGAGCGAGATCCGCACGCCGCGTTCGACGATGAGGCCGTAGATGAGCAGCAGCGCCATCATGCCGGTGAGGCCGAGCTCCTCGCCGACGGTCGCCAGGATGAAGTCGGAGTTGGCCGCGAAGCCGATGAGGTCGGAGTTGCCCTGGCCGAGCCCCGTGCCGAGGACGCCGCCCGAGCCGAACGCCCAGAGCGCCTGGGCGACTTGGTCGCTCTGCGCCATCGTCTCTTCGGCGAACGGGTGGAGCCACGCCTGGACGCGGTCCTGGACGTGCGGCTCGAAGGAGGCGACGGCGACCGCGCCCGCCGCGGAGAGCACCAGACCGAAGACGATCCAACTGGTGCGCTCGGTGGCGACGTAGAGCATGGTGACGAAGAGGCCGAAGAACAGCAGCGAGGTGCCCAGGTCGGTCTCGAAGACGAGGATCATCAGGCTCAGCGCCCAGATCACGAAGATCGGCCCGAGGTCGCGCCCGCGCGGCAGGTACATCCCCATGAAGCGCCGGCTGGCGAGCGCGAGCGCGTCCCGCTTCACCATGAGGTAGCCGGCGAAGAAGACCGTAATGATGATCTTCGCGAACTCACCGGGCTGGATGGAGAAGGAGCCGATGCTGATCCAGATCCGCGCGCCGTTGACGGGCTTGAAGAAGACCGGCAGGACGAGCAGGATCAGCGCGGCCACCATGGAGATGTAGGTGTACCGCTGCAGGACGCGGTGGTCCTTGAGGATCAGCAGCACGCCGACGAAGAGCGCGATGCCGATCGCCGAGTACATCAACTGCCCCGGCGCATCTGGACTGAAGGCCCCGAAGAGGTCCTCGGCGCGCTGACGCAGCCGCTCCGACTGGTCGAGGCGCCAGATCAGCACCAGGCCGAAGCCGTTGAGGAGTGTGGCGAGCGGCAGCAGCAGCGGGTCGGCGTACGGCGCCCAGCGGCGCACGACGAGGTGGCCGACGCCGGCGAGGAGGCCGAGCCCGAGCCCGTAGCCGAGCATGCCGGAGGGCAGCTCGTCGTTGACCGCGAGTCCGACATTGGCGTAGGCGAAGACCGGGATCAGCACGGCGAAGACGAGCATCGCCAGTTCGGTGTTGCGCCGGCTGGGCAGGCCGCCGGAGGAGACCGTCGAATGACCGCCGGTATTGCTGATGTTGCTGCTCATCGTTGGCGCTGCCCCCTACGGCGCGGTGCACTGCTTGGCGAGCTCCTGCTGTTTCTCCGTCAGCCGGGGGCCGGGGGACGGGGAGCTTGAGCCCTTGCGAGTGCTGTCGTGGTCGTTGTCGGCGTGGTACGCGGAGGGGGTGACGACCGCGGAGCCGTCCTGGGTTCCCTGCCGGTCGGCGTCGCCGGGGTTGTTCTGCTCCTCCTTGCGCTCGGCCTTGTCGGAGCCGGAGCCCTTCTTCGGCTCCTCCTTGCGCTGCGAGACGACCTTGCAGACCTTCGCCTGCGCCGCGAGCTCGTCGATCTTGTCCCGCGCGTCACCGAGGCTCTCCGCGGGGATCGACTCCTCGACCTCCTTGCGCTGGTAGTAGGGGAGGTACTTGAGTTCGATCTCGGGGCGGTCCTCGTAGACGTCGTGGAGCGCGACGCCCGCGAGCTCCTGGCTGATGCCGCGGTAGAGGGAGACGTGCTGATCGTTGGTGCCGACGTAGTACTGGTTCTGCGTCCAGCGCCAACCGCCGTACAGGCCGCCGCCGATGACGGCGAGGCCGACCGCGATCCACACCGAGCGCTTGAGCCACTTGCGGCCGCTGCCGGGCTTGCGGAAGTCGTCGTCCGAGTACGGCCCGAAGGTGCCGTCGGGCGGGGGCGGCCCCGAGTCCTGCGGGGGCCCGAAGCCCTCGGGGTTGCCCTGCGGCGGTACGCCCTGGGTGCGGCCGAGTTCGGCGGCGCGGGCCGCCGGGGTCTGGAGGGTGCCGGGGTCCTCACCGAGCGACTGCTGGTTCTCGGCCACGGCGCCGACGATGACGGGTGTGTCGTTGAGGCGGCCGGTGAGGGTGTCGCTGTCGTCGACGTCGAGGACGTCGGCGACGATGCACGTGATGTTGTCGGGTCCGCCGCCGCGCAGGGCGAGTTGAATGAGTTCCTGGACCGTCTCCTGGGGACCCTGGTAGCTGCCGAGCGCCTCCTCCATCGTCTGGTGGGAGACGACGCCGGAGAGGCCGTCGGAGCAGAGAAGGTAGCGGTCCCCCGCGCGGACCTCGCGGATCGAGAGGTCGGGCTCGACGTGGTCGCCGCTGCCGAGGGCGCGCATCAGCAGCGAGCGCTGCGGGTGCGTCGTCGCCTCCTCCTCGGTGATGCGGCCCTCGTCGACGAGGCGTTGGACCCAGGTGTGGTCCTGGGTGATCTGTGTGAGGGCGCCGTCTCTCAGGAGGTAGGCGCGGGAGTCGCCGACGTGGACGAGGCCGAGGCGGCGGCCCGTCCACAGGAGCGCGGTGAGGGTGGTGCCCATCCCCTCGAGCTGCTGGTCCTCCTCGACCATGACGCGCAGTTGCTCGTTGGCGCGCTGCACGGCCGAGCCGAGCGAGGTGAGGATGTCGGAGCCGGGGATGTCCTCGTCGAGTTGGACCATGGTGGAGATCACCTCGGAGGAGGCGACCTCGCCGGCGGCCTGGCCGCCCATGCCGTCGGCGACCGCGAGCAGCCGGGGCCCGGCGTAACCGGAGTCCTCGTTGTGCTCGCGGATCATGCCGTCGTGTGATCCGGCGGCAAAGCGCAGTGACAGGCTCATGCGCACCTCGCCTGTCGGCTCGGGGTACATCCGCACGGTGCCCACCCTCCGGTCGTCATGTCGGTAACTACTTCCGCAGCTCGATGACCGTCTTGCCGATACGGATCGGCTCTGAGGGCGGGATCGGCGTCGGTGTGGTGAGTCGGTTCCTGCCGAGGTAGGTGCCGTTGGTCGAACCGAGGTCCTCGACGATCCACCGGCCGTCGCGGTCCGGGTAGATCCTGGCATGGCGGCTGGAGGCGTAGTCGTCGTCGAGGACGATCGTGGAGTCGTGGGCGCGGCCGAGCGTGATCGTCTGGCCCTGGAGCGCGACCGTCGTGCCCGTCAACGAGCCCTCGGAGACGACGAGTTTGGTCGGCGCATTGCGCCCGCCCCGGCCCCTGCGGGACTCCTGCGGCTGACGCCGCTGCTGCTGGCGCTGCTGCGGACGCTGCCCCTCGCGGCGTGCGGCGCGCTGGGTCACCCGCGTTCCGAACAGGTCGCTCCTGATGACCTGCACCGACACGATGACGAACAGCCACAGCACGGCGAGGAAGCCCAACCGCATGACCGTCAGGGTCAGCTCTGACATTGCCCCCGCTTCACCCTTCGGCTTGCCGGTAAATGATCGTGGTGCTGCCCACGACGATGCGCGAGCCGTCGCGGAGCGTAGCGCGAGTCGTGTGCTGCCCGTCCACCACGATTCCGTTTGTGGACCCCAGGTCCTGGACCGAGGGCGGGTTGCCCGTCCTGATCTCGCAGTGCCTGCGCGAGACGCCCGGGTCGTCGATCCGCACGTCGGCCTCTGTGCTGCGGCCGAGGACGAGTGTGGCGCGGGAGATCTGGTGGCGGTTGCCGTTGATCTCGATCCAGCGCCGCGTCTCGGCCTGCGGCATCGGGCTGGACGTGCCCGGTGCGTACGACGGAGCGCTGCTCGGCATCGGGGGCGCGCCCGCCGGTGGCGGGGGGTAGCCGGAGGGTGCGGAGCGGGGGGCGCCGCCGGGGGGCGGGCCCGCCTGCGGGCTCTGCGGCGCGGGGGCCTGCGAGCTGCTCGACGCCAGGGTGCGGCTGCGTACGCGGTAGAGGCCGGTGTCGAGGTCCTCCGCCTTCTCCAGGTGGACCTTGATCGATCCCATGAAGGTGTAGCGCTGCTGCTTGGCGTAGTCCCTGACCATGCTGGAGAGTTCGTCGCCGAGCTGGCCGGAGTACGGGCTGAGCCGGTCGTAGTCCGGGGTGCTGAGTTCGACAATGAAGTCGTTGGGGACGACCGTGCGCTCGCGGTTCCAGATCGTGGCGTTGTTGTCGCACTCACGCTGGAGGGCGCCCGCGATCTCCACGGGCTGCACCTCGGACTTGAACACCTTCGCGAAGGTGCCGTTGACGATGCCTTCGAGTCGCTGCTCGAAGCGCTTCATCACTCCCACGGTGCACCTCCTTCCCAGATGCCCTCGGCTCCCAGTGCTTCCCCCCAGTGTGGCCCGGGCGGTGCGCACACTGCGTCCGCGGTACTGCTTACTGATCGTATCCACGCGCGAGGGGAGCGGCTGGTTCCCCGACGAGCGGCCGTACACGGGTGTTCGCGCTCACATCCGCTGCACTCCCGTGCTCGGAGTGTCCCCGCACGTGCAGGGACCACACAGGTTCGCACGGATCGTAGAGCGTCGACGCCGGTGTCCTGTAGCACGATACGGGCAGTCGGCCCGGCGGTGCAGCCGCGCTGGAGAGCGGGTACGCACCGTAGGGTCGCGAGCGCACGCGGCGAGCAGCTTCGGCCGTGCCGGGCACGGGCCTTCGGGCCTGGCGGAACGGGTGTGAGGTGACCTCTCCCGGCGTGCTAATCTTCTCGAAGTCGTCAGGCGCCGGTCAGGACGCGGACGGCGACACCCAATGCGCGAGTGGCGGAATAGGCAGACGCGCTGGATTCAGGTTCCAGTGTCCGAAAGGACGTGGGGGTTCAACTCCCCCCTCGCGCACCGCACATCACGGCGGAGGCCCCGGTCGATCCGGGGCCTCCGCCGGTTTTGCG
>NZ_AJTQ01000065.1 GCF_000262345.1 Streptomyces xiaopingdaonensis
CCGGCCGGCCCGTCGTTGCGGCGTCCTGGGGGCGCGGTCCGGGCGAGGGCCCGCCCGCCGTGGCGTGTTCCGACGTGCGAGGACGCTGCGGCCGGCTTCCGCGGGCCCGGTGCGGCCGCAGCGGCGAGGACCGGTTCATCACGGCGCCGACTCAATCGTTGCTGAACGGCCACAACGTGGAGACCGGTTGATCAAAGTCTGCCCTGTCGCTGTACACATCTCGCAGCGCGGTTTCTAGAGTGTGCTGGTCGTCCCGTACATCGGCGTACGGGCGTGTGCCGGAGAACTCGACACGGGGGACGTATGACGAGTCGCATTGCCATTGCCGGAAAATCCCGCCTCACGGTGGAGATGATCGCCGAGTCGCTCAGCCGCGAAAGCGGGCTCGACGTCGTCGCCGTCGTCAGCAGCTACCAGCGACTGGTCGAGGCCGTGGAGGGGCACGAGGCGGACGTCGCCCTGGTGGACCTGGAGCGTGTGCACGGGAGTTGGGCGCGGGCGACCGACGACATACGCCGGGTCCAGCCCGGCTGCGGGGTGGCGCTGGTGCTGGACACACCGTCGCGCACCTTCGTCGACCAGGCTCTCAGGGCCGGCGTGCTGAGCATCATCTCCAGAACCGCGGGGCTGCGGAGGTTGATCGACTCGGTGCACGGGGTCGCGTCGGGACAGGTCGTCATCGACCCGCAACTACTCTCCGCCGGCCGCCCGGACGGGCCGCTGAGCGATCGGGAGGCCGACGTGCTGCGGCTGACGGCCTCGGGAGCGTCGGTGAAGGAGATGGCGGGAGAGCTGTACCTGTCGGCCGGCACGATCCGCAACCTCGCCTCCGCTGCCATCAGGAAGCTCGACGCCCGTAACCGTTACGACGCCGTCCGCATCGCCAGCGAGCAGTGCTGGATCTGAACGGCGCGTCGCCCGCCGGTTCCCGGTGGGGCTCCGGGAACCGGCGTGCCCCTCACTGCTCGCGGCAGAACTCGTCGATCGGGTAACCGACATGGCGGTCCGCCGTGGGCAGGTGGCCCAGCACCTTGTCCCCGGGGGCGAGTTCGGTGCTGTTGAGCACGGCACCTCCCGGGCCGAGGACTCGCACGTGCCAGTCGTCCTGCAGTATGAGGTTGACGGCCTGCCCGTTCGGGGCCACCGCGTCCACGGAGATCAGCGGCCGGGTCTCGATCTTGATGCGCCCCACGTTGACCACACGGGTGCGCCCCCGGGTGTCCACGGCCAGCACCTTGCTGCCCGCGACGAGTTCGCTGAGGTAACGGGTGCTGCCGCGGTCCGCGACGGTGTACGAGTGGATCGCGCCCGCGTTGACCCGGAAGGGCCTCGTCGGCATGTAGGGAAGGGGATGGGTCTCGCTGACGCACAGGACCATCCCCTTCGAGTGCGAGCCGACGAGAATGCCCTCGTCCTTGCCGAGGTAGCTGCACGTGTCGACACAGGCGCGTTCGCCCATACCGATGTGCGCGGTCGCCGTCACCGTGAGCTCGACGAGGTCCACCTCGCCCGTGACCGCGCCGGCGGCCAGCCGCAGCGCGGTGGCGTCCCCGACCGCCCGTGCCGGCATCAGCACGCCGTCCGAACCGAGTTCGAGTACGCCGAAGATGATCCGGGCCTCCTCGACATCGGCGGCCCGGGTCAGGACGGTCCCTTCACGGCCGGCCGCTGCCGCGAGCACGATCTCCAGCGGGATCTTCGTCGGGTCGCGGAAGTCGAGCAGGCTCCACCGCTCCGTACGCGCCGCCTCGCAGGCCGTCTCCAGGGTCTCCGCGTCGACGATCTCGACGTAGCGGCCGAAGTCGGTCGCCGGGTGCGCCGCGGCCAGCTTGGCTCGGTCGTCGGCGCTGCCGGCGACCACGACCAGGTCGGCGCCGGCGAAGTCGTCCACCGGCTCCCCGGCGTCGTGCACGAGGACGCGGCGGACGGTCGGCGGCAGGGCCGCGAGGAGTCCCGTTTCCGCCGCGACGACGGCGTCGATGCGTTGGTGCACCGCCTCCTCGAGGATCGCCGGCGCGCTCTCCTCGTCGGCTCCTCGTATGTCAAGCCAGCACAGCTTGCTCTCCGTCACGTTGCTGTCCCCTCGGTATGTGGTCGGGTCCTGCGGCCGGCTCCCGGGCCGGCAACCGGTGTACGAGACGTGCCACCTGTTCCGCCGTCCGCTGCGGATCGGCGGACTGGAACACGTTGCGCCCCATGGCGACGCCCAGTGCGCCTCCGGCGAGCACCTCGTCGACGAAGGCGAGAACGCCGTCCTCCGTGCCCCGCTGCGGGCCGCCGGCGACGAGGAGCGGGACCGGGCAGGCTTCGGTGAGTGCCGCCAGGTCGTGCAGCGAACCGGGGAAGCACGTCTTGATCAGATCGACTCCCAGGTCGGCCGCTATGGTCACCGCGTGGGCGACGAGCGCGGGGTCGTGCGGGTCGGCTATGCGAGGGCCGCGGGGGTACACCATGGCGAGCAACGGGAGGTTCCAGCGGTCGCACGCGTCGGAGACCCTCCCGAGGTCGGCTATCTGCCGACGCTCGTCGTCGGAGCCCAGGTTGACGTGCACGCTGACCGCGTCCGCACCCAACCGCAGCGCGTCCTCCACCTCGGTGACGAGGTACTTGGCGTCGGGGTCCGGGGCCTGGCCCGTGCTCGCGTTGAGGTGGATGACGAGCGACATGTCGGCGAACCGCTCCGGGTGGATGTGCCGAACGCTGCCCTTGTGCACCACGATCCCGTCGACGCCGCCCGCGGCGAGCTGTCCGGCGAGAAGGTCGATCGAGCTGTGCCTCGGAACAACGGGGCCGTCGCTGAGGGAGTGGTCGAGCGGCGTGATCATCAATCCGTTCGGCGTGTGGTGGTGCAGCCGCCGCAGGCGCAATGACCGCGCGAAATGCCCGTAAGGTCTCATTGCGCTTTCTTCCTTTCTCCGAGAATGACGGTGTCCGGTTTTCCGGAAGAGCCGAGCGGAATCTCCTCCCACCACGAGAACGAATCCGGAACGTGCGCGGGGGAAAGACGGGCGGACACGTGGTCGCGTAGTTCTTCCGTCGTGCAGCGCTTTCCCGCGCGTGGCTGGACGGCGGCCTCTAGGCCCTCGATGTTTCCGGCGCCGCGGACTCCGTACACCGCGCAGTCCGCGACGTCCGAATGCTGCAGCAGCACGTTCTGGACCGTCGCCGGATGGACTTTTATGCCGTTGACCTTGACGACGCTCCCGATCCGGCCCAGCAGACGGAGGTAGCCGTACCTGTCCCAGTGGCCGAGGTCCCCGGTGCGCAGCCAGCCACCGCGGACCGTCGGCCCGGCGAGGTCCTCGTCGTCGAGGTAGCCGTCCATGAGCGTGGGCGATCTGACGCACACCTCGCCGGGCTCCGTCCCCTCGACCGGCTCGTCGGAGCCGGGGGTCCTGATCTCCATCTCCACCCAGGGGAACGGGCGTCCGACGCTGCCGAGGAGCTCCGGCTCCCGGTGGTCGAGCGGGGTGAGGGTGCACATGCCGCCGGCCTCCGTACTGCCGTAGAGCTGGGCGAGTACGTCTCCGAAGACCTCCACGGCGCGTGCGACACGGGACGGCGCCGCGACGGTGCCGCTGTAGAGGACCTGGCGGAGCGCCGGGAACTCGGCCTCCTCGATTCCGGGGTGGTCGACGAGTTGGTAGAGGTGGGGCACCGCGAGGTAGAGGTCGGTCACTCCCTCCTCGGTGAGCGCCCGCAGTACGTCGGGCAGCCGGAACCCGTCGTGGAGCACGACCGTGCCGCCCGCCACGAGGGCCGCGTCCGCCATCGTCGCCGTCGCGTGGCTGATCGGCGTCACGGACAGCAGCGTGGGGCGGTGTTCCGGCGCGGCGGCGCCGAACGAGAGGTCGACGAGCCTGTCCCGCACGCCGAACGAGCGGCGTACCAGCTTGGGGGTGCCGGTGGTGCCGCTGGTCAGGTCGACGACCGCCAGGTCGTCCGGCGCGTAGGAGACGGCCGGCGGTGCTCCCTCGTCCTCGAGCGGGTCCGTCTCGGCCAGGGCGACGACCGTCAAGTCGCCTACGTTGGCACGGAGTTCGTGGCCGCGGGTGAGGAGGGGGCCGTCCACCGCGAGGACGCGGGCGCCGGTGGCGCGCAGCAGCCGTGCCTGTTCGGCCGCCGGCAGTTCCTCCGCGTCCGACCGGGCGTTCATGGATCGGATGTGGACGACGGCGGCTCCGAGCAGGTGGCCGGCGTACCTTGCGGCGAGCATGGCGGCGCAGTTCGGTTCGGTGAGCACGGCGACGGTGTCGGCCGGGCGCACGCCCGCACGTGTCAGCGCTCTCGCCGCGCGGACCACGCAGGTGCGGAACTCGGCGGCGCCGAGGTTTTCCTTCCACGAACGCACGACGATTCTCGCCGGATCTCTTTCAAGGTGTTCCAGAATCCGCAGCACGTAGTTCCGGCGGCTCGTGCTCTTCCCCGGCGCCTGGCTCACGGGCGTCCACCATCTTCCCCCGGTCCTTGCCCAATCATTCGACCACCGAACGGGAAAGGTGATCAGTGGCAAGCCTGCGCAGAAGCAAGGGCCGGGGCAAGTTGTTCCGTGGGGTCGATGACATTCATCATCGTGCTCCGAACAAAGGTAATTCGGCGTTCTCCGGAGAGTTTTGAGGCGGCGCAATTATCTTTGTCATCGGGTGTCTGACCGGTGTCATCGGTCCCTTGCCCGGGGCGGAGGGCCGCACGAGCCTGGTTGCCTCGCGATGTCGACTGCGGAGGGCAGCATGCGACCTGGAAACCCGTGGCCCGAAGCGGAGTACCTCGTCGGCTTCAGGGACGAAGTCCGGGTCGAGTTCGACGCCACGTCGGTCAGCCTCGGCACGCCCGTGCGCACCTTCGCCGTCCGGCTCGGCGAGGGCCGCCTCCGCGCCGCCCTCGCCTCGCTCGTCGGCGGGCTCGTCCCCATGGACGAGGCGCTGCGCCACCTCGTTCCGGCCGAACGCGTCCAGTTCCAGCGGCTGTTGAGCCGCCTCAACCGGCTCCTCGTCTACGGGGTGCCGATCGGCGGGCGGGAGCTGGTCCGGATCGAGCACACGGCACCCGACGCCGGGACGCCCGCCGTGCGCGTGGGCCCGGACGACCTGGTGCGGCTGTCCAGGTTCGCGCTGTGCCGCAGCAGGTCCAACGCGCTGGTGCTGGAGTCGCCGCTCGCCAAGGTCAGGGTGGTGTTGGTGGAGAGCGTCGCCCGGGAGCTGGTGACCTCGCTCGCCGAAGCCAGGGGCGTGGACGAGCTCGCCGCCTCGCTCGCCGGCGGCCTGACGGCGGCGGAGGTACGCACGCTGCTCGGTGTGCTCGCCGGTGCCGGGTTCGTCGAGGTATGCGCGGCCGGCGAGGACTTCGCAGGGGAGGACACGGCCCTGCAGCAGTGGGACTTCCACGATCTGCTCTTCCACTCCCGCGTCCGCGGCGGGCGGTTCGACGAGCCGCTGGGAGGCGTGTTCCCGCACAAGGGAAGGATCGACCCGCGCCCGGCCGTCAAACCGGTGCCCGAAGGACCTTCGGTCGAGCTGTACCGCCCGAGCCTGGAGGACGTCGTCCGCGAGGACCCCGGTCTGACGGCGACGTTGGAGGGCCGCAGATCGTTCCGCGGGTACGGCGAGCGGCCCCTGACGGCCGAGCAACTCGGCGAGTTCCTCTACCGCGTCGGCAGGGTGCGGACACGGTACGTCCCGGGGCCGGAGGACGAGCCCGGCAGCGAGATCGTCTCGCGCCCGTATCCCACCGGCGGTTCGGCCTTCGAGTTGGAGCTGTACCTCACGATCCGGCGCTGCGCCGGTGTCGAACCGGGCAGCTACTACTACGACCCGGTCGGCCACCGGCTCGTGCTCGTGAACGACGATCCCGGGGACCGCAGAGCCATGCTGGACGTCGCGGCCGTCTCGACGTCCCGCGAGGCCGACCCCGAGGTCCTGATCACCATGACCTCCCGCTTCCAGCGGCTCTCCTGGAAGTACAGCGGGATGGCCTACGCGACGACCCTGCGGCACACCGGGGTTCTGTACCAGACCATGTACCTCGTCGCCACGGCGATGGGTCTCGCTCCGTGCGGTATCGGGATCGGGGACGCGGACATGTCGGCGCGTGTTCTCGGGCTCGACTACCTGGAGGAGTCCTCCGTCGGCGATTTCCTCCTCGGCAGCCGCCCGCCGGGCGATCCCGGTATCTGGGACCGCGAGCAGGGATGGGAATGGGTGAACGACCCGGAATGGGCGGCGTGGGCCGGCGGGGCGCTGGGCCGTACGTGACCCGGCGAGTGACGGCACCGATTCCCCCGCCGACGGCGGGGGCATTTTTTTCACCACGGCGGAATTCATGAATCCGCTTTCGGTTGTGATATCGGTAACCGGGCGGATGACAAGTGTCAATGACGTGCGGCGAGGTGTGGTGTTTCGGTGGAGAATTCGAAACAATATGCCTTGTGCGGCCGTCCGGTCGCGCAAAAGAATTAGCTGAGGAGTTCTCAATGAGCAATGTCACGGTTGACTCCATGGACATCGAGCAGGTCTTCGACTCGTTCGACGTGACCGAGCTGGAGGTTCTCGAGGTCTCGCAGGGTGTCGCCCAGCCCGAGATGGGTGCTTCCGGTGGCACGGTCGGCACCTCGTCCTCCTCGTCCACCTGCTCCTCGTCCACCTGCTGACGAGAGCCTGCTGTCCCAGGTGACAGGTGCGGCGGCGTCCACCCCCCGGCGGTGGGCGCCGCCGCCCTTCCCGGGCCCGGCTCAGCCGCGGTGGGCGACGTGCGCGGCGGTGGCCCACAGCGCGAGGGCGGCGCCGAAGCCGAGCAGGAGCCGCGCGTCGGCCCCGCCTGCGGGAAGCAGCGCGCAGGCGAGGGCGAGGAAGGTCAACAGACCCCCCGTCCACCAGTACTGCGGCTGTGCGAAGGACCTGGCCAGCGGGAGGAAGTGCAGGCCGACGACGAGGCACACGGCGAGAGGGATGTAGTCCCAGAGGTCGAGCCGGCCGAGCGCGAAGACCGCCGCCACGATCGCCACGGTCTGCCCGATGTTGACGAGTCGGAACACCCGCAGGCTGCTCGGCGCCACCCGGCGTATTCGTCTGGGCCGCGTGCGCGTACCGAGGCGAACCGTGAGGGCCACGACGGCAGCGGCGACGAGGACCGCCGCTGCGAAAGCGGAGAAAAGAGCGGGCCCCTGCACCCGCGATGCGAGCCCCGAAACACCCAGGATTTCCCACATCGATGCGAAAGCGGACATTATGACCGCGCCTTGCAGTCGGCCGTCCCCGCTCAGATTTCCTCTGCTGGATTCGTTGGTCACTTACCCATCCTACCGTGGTGTTTCCGTGGAATGCGGCACAGGTGTCACGAGTTGGGTGACGGATGTCAGCAACCGCTCGGTAATTCTTTTTCGACCGCAATCGATTCCTTGAGGATGAGGGTTATGAGAGGCGAAGTGGTGAAAGACCGAGACGATGCTCCGGCACCCGGCTCCACGGGCGTGCGTGTTTTCACGGGTGCGCCGGTGACGTTGGCGTGGCTCTCCCGGTCGGTGATTCCCTTCGTCCGTTTCGTGCAGGAGAGCGGAGGCGCCGTCGTACGGCTGCGCCGGGGATGGCTGCACGGCCCGCACGTGGACGTCCTCGCGCGGGGCGCGCTGGGGCAGGAGCTCCCGTGGAAGGACCTCGCGCGGAAGCTCGACGCGGGCCCGCCCCCCGCGCCGGCGAGGGCGCTCGACGCGAAGACCTACCTGGAGCAGGCGCGCGAGTTCGGCCGACTCGAGGCGGTGCCTCCGCCCTATCTCCCCATGCGCGCACACGGCGAGGTCGAAGTTCTCGGCCCCGACGACGCGGCCGCGAGCGACCCGCTGCTGCACGACCTGCGGGAGGCCGAGGTCGTGCAGGGGGCGATGTGCCCGCCCCTGCTGGCGACGGTCGAGGAGCTGGCGGGCGACCCGTCCCTCGCCACCGTCCGGCTCGCGGAGGCGTTCCTCGCGCTGGGCGACTCCTACTTCCTGGGGCTGCCGCACGGCACCTTCTCGTTCCGCTCGCACGCCGAAGCCTTCCTGGGCTGGGCGGCCCCCACGAAGGACATGCGTCCCGTCTTCGCCGCGCGGCTCGCCAAGGAGGCGCCCGGGCTGCGCCGAGCGGTGGAGCAGCGCCTCGCCGGAGACGTCAGCGCCGCGGCGGCCGGGTGGCGCACCGCCTTCGCCTACGCCTCGGGGACCCTGGACGCCGCCGTCAGCCAGGGACGGCTCACCCCCGAAATGCTGGACCGGGTCAACGCCGCTGTGGACACCACCGCGATGGGACCGCCCACGAAGCCGGGCGAAGTGCCGCAGGGACAGCACCCGGACACGGCGTTCCACCGCGCGGTGGCGGAGTCCGGCGTGATCGACGACCCGTCCCCCTGGTTCGCCTCCTACCGCATGTTGATCAACCTCTTCTACCAGCAGCTTCCCCTGCTCACCGTCTCCCCGATGCAGCGGTACTACATGTGCTGGGCGCTCGCCGAGACGCTCGACGAGGTCCTCGGCGAAACCTGGCAGGAGCGGTTGGACAAGGGACGGACGCGCTGGATGGAGACGCAGGGGGCCGCCCGATGAGCCCGGGAGGGACTCCGCTGCTCGTCGCCGCCGCGGAGGAGGCGGAGCCGTCGAGGGAACCGCTGTGGCTCCTGCGCCTCAACCCCCTCCGTCGCACCCGCCTCGGCGATCCGACGTTGCGGGGCCTGCTGGCCCGACTGACAGCGGCCGAACGCGCGGTGCGGGAGGCCGCGGACCGGTGCTCCGACGAGCTCTACGCCCGCATCGGCGCCACGGCGGACGACGGCGCACGCGGCCGGCTCATCGCCGCACGCAGGGCGATCCACAACGACCGCCCCCTGCGGGACGCCCCACCTGCGGTGCCCTCGGTCGCCGAGTGGCTGCGCGTCCGGGAGGAGCGCGGCACGCTGCGGGAAGAGGTCGCCGACTGCTACCGGGAGAGCGCCGACCGGGAGCGCCACAACCTCGCCGAGCTGCTCGGCGACGAGCAGCTCCGCCGCTCGCTCGCCCTCGTCGCCCCGGAGGTGTACGCCGAGTCCGAGCGCTATCGGGACGCGCTCGCGCACCCGGGCGGGCTCTCCGCGCGCGGTCGCAAATCGGAGCGGGGGCTTCTGCAGTACGTCACCAGAGCCATGGTGCGCACCAGCCCGCTCGCCCGGTTCACAGCCGTCGGGATCGCCGTGCCCGAACCGGGCGGTACCGACCCGGGCGAGGTGCGCTTCGAGAAGGCCACCGCTTTCCCGAGCCTGGACCGCGTGATGCTCGGCTACGTGCTCGGCGGTCTGCAACCGCCCGCCGGGGCCGCACTGTTGGACGCCTGGGTAGCGCTCTCGCCCACCTCCGCCCTCGACGAGAGCCGGAGCACGCTCTACTTCCTCCGCGCCACCGACTCCGGTTTCCAGCGCCTCTCCGCCCCCGTCAAGGGCGTGGTCCGGGCGATGGTCGACGGGACCGTCATGGGCCCCCGGCCGGTGCGCTCGGTCGTCGCGCATGTCGCCGGGCGGACCGGGTGCACGGTGCAGGAGGCGGCGAAAGCCGTAGCGCACGCCGTCCACCAGGGCGTCCTGTGCACGTACAACGAACCGGAGGACGGGAGCGCCGACCTCTCGACGCTGCTCACCCGCCCGGAAGCCCCGGGGGCCGCGCACCTGGACGACGTGCGGGCGCGGCTGCCGCGCCTCGCGACCGGCCCCGTCGTCGACCGGCCAGGCGAACTCAGGGCGATCGAGAGCGACTTCGGAGAGCTGAGCCGCCTCGCCGGGCGTCCGGCGCGCGTCACCGTCGAGGAGGACTACGTACTGCAGCCGATGACGGTCGACTCCTCCCGCTGGCGGCCCCGGCTCTCCGACCTCGGCGCCACGGTGGAGCTGCTCTCGGTCTTCGACTGGCTCCACGACGTGCGCGTCATGACGACGGCCGCCTTCGTGGAGCGCTTCGGAGCCGGCGCGAACGTCTCCCTCGCCGAACATGCCGAGCCCCTCGTGCAGGAGGTCTCCCGCCGTGCGGCCGTGATGGGCGAGTCGTACGCGCACGGCGATCCCGGCGCGCTCGACGGACTGGGTACGGCGAGCGGCAGCCTGGAGCAGCTCTTCGCCCTGCGCCGCAGGGTGATCGAGGAGACCCAGGGCCGCATCACCAAGGCGGTGGAGAACGCGGAGGAGGACCTCACCCTCTCCGCGCGGGAAGCGGTCGAGCTCACCTCGGGACTGCCCGAGTGCATCCGCCGGGACCCGTTGAGCTACGGGGTGCTGGTGCAGGCGGCGGGGGACCGGCTCGTCTTCAACGACGGGCTGCCCGGGCACGGCATGCTGTACGCCCGCTTCCTCGACGCGGACAGAAAGCTGGGCGGCGCCGCCGTGCCGTACCTGGCGGAGCGCCTGCGCGAGCGGTTCGCATGGGACGGCGCCCACGTCGTGGAGGACCGGGGGCTGCACCGCCTCAACGTCAACGCCCACCCGGAGATCCTGCCGGAGGGGCTGTGCCCCGACGACTGGTTCTCGCTGCGCCTCGTGCACGACACCGCGTCCGACACGCTCGCCGTCGAGGACGCCGACGGGCGGCGCCTCCGGGTGCTCCCGCTCGGTACGGGACACCCGGGCCTCTTCCCGCCGCCGCTGTCCCTGGCGACCTCGCTCTCCACGGGAGGACGCCTCAACAACGGCCTGCTCGACGGCTGGTACCGGGCGCACCGACCGGACGGGCAGCGCACGCTGAGCCTCCCCAGGCTCTCGATCGGCGGCGTCGTGCTCGCCAGGCGCCGCTGGTACGGCGGCGCGGAGCTGGCCTCCGCGCTGGGCACCCCTCCCACGGAGCACGAGCGGCTGCTCGCACTCACCGCCTGGCGCGCACGGCACCAGGTGCCGGAGGAGGTCGTCGTGAAGACCGCGTTCGCCCAGGACTCGCCCCGGACGCTTGACCCGGAGGACGTGCTCCCCCGCCGCCTCCAACACAAGCCCCAGTACGTGGACTTCTCCAGCGCACTGAGCACCCGGGTGCTGCCGAAGATGCTGGACCGCCGCGCGACGACCGAGGAGTCCGTCGACTACCTGGAGGAGGCCCTTCCCTCCGTGCGGGAGGGGACCCACGCGCAGGAGTGGGTGGTGGAGATCGGGCGCGCCCCGGGCGGCCTGTTCGAGTACGAGGGAGAGAACCGATGAGGATGCGAGCAAGGCCGTATCTGCACTGTGCACCGGTGCCGGACGGGGTCTACTTCAGCGGTGCGCGGACCCGGTTCGTCCTCCGCGGCTGGGACCGGTTGTTCAAGGTCGCGGACGTGTGCGTGCCGCTCCTCGAACGGGGGACGACCGAGGACGAGCTGGTCGCGGCGCTCGGCACCGAGCGTTCCCGCTCCGTCGTGCGCCTCCTGACGGGCGGCCTCCGCGACCACGGCATGCTCTTGGAGGGCGAGGCCCTCCTGTCGTCCGGTCCGAGCGAGGCGGACCGGGCGCGGTACGCGGGTGCGCTCGCCTACCTGGAGTCCGTCTGTGCCGACCCGTACGCGGCCTTCGCCAGGGTCCGCGCGGCCCGGGTCGCACTCCTCGGTCCTGACGACACGGTGCAGCCCGCGGTACGGGGCCTCGAACGCGCCGGGGTCGGCGAGGCGCGCGCGGTGGACGCCGCCGAGCCGGACGCCTGGCGTGGTGCGGACGCGGTGGTCTGCTGCGGCAGCGGCGCGGAACCGCTCGCCGAGCAGCTCGTGGTGCGCGTGGCCCGGGACGTGCGCGAGGGCGTCGCGGTGGTGCCGGTGCTGCTCGACGAGCACGCGCTGCAAGCCGGGCCGGCGGTCCGCGGCGACGCGGCGCAGCCCGCGCTCGCCGCCGTTCGCCGGCGGGTGCGTGCGTGGGCGCGGGGCGAGGGCCTCCGGCCGGCCGCCCGGCCGGTCGCGGATGCGATGGCCGGCGCGCTCGCGGGGCAGCTCGCTCTCGACGTCCTGGCAGGGGTCGGAGAGGAAGGCGCCGCGTACGTGGTGCACGGCGACGAACTCACCGCGGAGCGGATCGTCGTGGCGCCGCCCGCCGCCGAGACGGAAGCAGGCGTCCGTTCGCTTCCGGAGGCGGCGAGGGAGGCGGTACCCGACGCCGACGAAGCGATCGAGCGCGTCCACACCTTCACCCGGCGCTTCACGGGCCTCCTCACCCCGTCACCGGCGGAGCAGGACCTCCCGCAGATGCCGCTGGCGATCCGCGAGATGGACTTCCGTACGGGCAGCGTCGGCCGGGTCGCCGTGTGGGGAGCGCACCAGCGGGACGCGACGGTGGGGGCGGTTCTGGAGGTGCTGCGCCGTTCGGGGCGGCTGCCCGCCGAGCGCGGGACGGGCGCCGCCGGCCTGACCGAGGAGCGCTGGCTCCTCGACGGCGCGCTGCGGCACCTCGTCGCCGAGACACGGACCCTGGACGTCGAGCTCGACGAGAGCGAGGAGACGCAGCGCATCCGTCGCACTCTGCGGGACTGGCAGGCGGG
Organism: Streptomyces xiaopingdaonensis; assembly: GCF_000262345.1. Classification (GTDB taxonomy): domain Bacteria; phylum Actinomycetota; class Actinomycetes; order Streptomycetales; family Streptomycetaceae; genus Streptomyces; species Streptomyces xiaopingdaonensis. The sequence continues at coordinate 12,470 of NZ_AJTQ01000065.1, forward strand.
CCCGCTCACCGTCCGCCTCGCCGGAGTGGCCGGAATCGACTGGCGGCTGGCCCGGGTCGAGGACGCGCGGAGCGGCGAGCCACTCGGCGCCGCCTGGGCCCCCGACGCGGACACCGCGGTCCGTGAGGCCCTGAGCACGAGCCTCGCAGCGGCCCGCATCGACGCCGCCCGCGACGGCGCCACCGACCTGCCCCTGCTGCGTACGGACGCGCTCCAACTGGCGGAAGCGGAGCAGGTCGACGCGGTGCGTGCGCAGGTCTGCCGGCTCGCCGCCGCCCGGGGCGTCTCCTTCGAGGGCCGTCCGATGCGGCGGGACCCCGTGCTGGGCGAACTGCCCTTCTGGTTCGGCCCCGTCGTGGTCCGCCAACTCACCGAGGAGCCCCCGCATGCGTGATGAACAGCAGTACGGACCCGGTTGGGACGGGTTCCGTGACTCCTCCTGGGAGGCGGTCCTCGCGCGGGTCGGCGAAGCGGTGCGGGTGCGAACCGTCCTCAACAGGGGCTGGGACCTCGAGTGGGAGCGGACGCAGTGGGAGAAGAGCGCCGCCGGCACCGAGGAGTTGGTCTCGGTGCGGGTGTGGGACGACGAGGTGGTCGTCGGGCCCCGCTGGGTACCCGGCACGGACTCCGGCTGCGCGAGCTGCGCCGAGGTGCGGGAGCGCAACACCGCCGAGCACCCACTCGCCGACTCCCCGGCCGAGCCCTGCGGGATACCCGTGGCGCCCTCGCCCCTGCTGCCCCTCCTCCTCGACGCCGCGCTGGACGACCTCGCGGCGCACCCCCTGCGGCCGGGTGAACTGTGCGTCGTCGGAACGCGATACGTGCGCCGGCACCGCGTTCCGCGGAGCTTCTTCTGCCCCGCCTGCCAAGGCGCTGCCGCCCCGCTCACCGACGACGAGCGCCCCGCGCCGCTGGAACTGCGTGCCGAACCGCTCTCGCCGGGGGACCCCACACGCGGCGTCGGCGGAGCCCACCTGATGGAGCCGGGCGCCCTTCGCGGGCGGCTCCTCGACGCGCGCTACGGGCCGATCCAGGTCATCATGCGCGAGTCGAACGTCCCCTTCGCCATGAGCATGTGCCTCGCGCCCGACGCGGCAGCCCCGGGGCACGGGCGCGCGGGCACGTTCGCGGAGGCCGACCCAGTCGGGATCGTCGAGACCTACGAGCGGCTCGGCAGCTTCCCCTTCGACACCCCGCTGCTGCTCGACCGCGGCTACCGCGAGGTCGCGGACCGGGCTCTCGACCCGGCCACGTTGGGGGAGCACACGGAGGAGCAGCTCGCCCACCCGAGCTGCCAGGTGCTCCCCTACACCCCGGACGCGCCCCTGGACTGGGTGTGGGGTCACGACCTCGCCACGGGCGAGGCGCGGTTGGTGCCGGCCGAGGCCGCCTTCTACCAGTACGAGCAGCGGTTCAAGCTCTCCCGGCACGCGGCCCGCGCCGCGCGCGTCGCTGCGCGCCGGGAGCGGGCGGCGGGTCGCGTGCCCGAACCGGGCACCCTGCGCAAGTACTTCCACGACTCGTCGAGCGGGTGCGCGGCGGGTGCGAGCCTCGAGGAGGCCGCGCTGCACTCCCTGCTCGAACTCGCGGAGCGGGACGCCTTCCTCCTCTCCTGGCACCGCCGGACTCCGCTGCCCCGTATCAGCAACGCGTCGATCACCGACCCGGAGAACCGGAGCCTGATCGACCTGATCCAGACGCGCGGCTTCGACGTGCACGTGCTCGTCGCACAGCAGGACATCGCCCTGCCGATCGTCTGGGTGCTCGTGGTGAACCGGCGCCACCCGTTCCCCGCCACGTACTCGTCCGGCGGCTCGGGAGCCGACCCGAACACCGCTGTGCGGGGCGCGCTGCGCGAGGTGGCCCAACTCGTCACCAACAGGGCGCAGTGGAACCGCGAGGAGGCCGAGTCGATGCTCGGCGACCCCTGGAGCCTCGTCGAGCTCGAACACCATCCGCAGCTCTACACGCTTCCGGAGAAACTGCCGCGGGCCACCGAGGTGCTCGGCGGTCCCGAGACCACGCTCGAGGAAGCCTTCCCCGAGTGGCCCGGAGTCCTGCGGCGGGCTGCCGGAGGCACGGTGCGCGGGTCGCTGGAGCACGTGCGCCGACTGTACGAGGACGCCGGGCTCGACCGGATCGTCCTGGTGAACCAGACCACCAGGGAGCACGCCGACGCCGGCGTATCGGTGGCCAAGGCCGTCGTCCCCGGCATCCTGCCGATGTGTTTCGGCCACGCGCAGCAGCGCCTGAAGAACCTGCCGCGCCTCACGGCCGCGCTCGCCGGAACGCCGGAGGAGCACCGGGCCGTCCCCTACGACCCCCACCCGTTCCCGTGAGCGGCCTCACCAGGGGCTCGGCGCCGGCCGAGGAGACGCACACGGACCCGCCGCCGACCGCCACGGCACGGCGCGCCCCCGTGGACCTGCCGCCGCCGTTCGGCGACAACAACATCGAACGCGAGCCGCTGTGGTACGAGTTCGGCGCCGGCGTGGACGAGCCGGCCGTACCCCCGTGGACCCGGGTGCCGGAGCCGCCCATGACGGCGCACGTGGCCCCGCCGCCGCCCGGGTGCATCAGCGGCGGGGAGCGCAGGGAGCTGCCCCGGCGCACCGCGGAGCTGCTCGATGTCGCTCCCTACCCGCACGGCAGGGCGCCCGGGCTTCCCTTCGAAGAGGCGCTCGATCGGGCGCTCGTGTCGAGCTTCGGTGTGCAGTGGTCCGATCCGGAGCACGTCTACGACCCGCACCGCGGCTACGCCTCCCCTCGCTGCCTCTACCCGGTGCAGGTCTTCGTCGACGACGGTGCGCAATGGCGGCTCCTCGAACCGGAGCGGCACGCGCTCACCCGTCTCACCCGCGGCAGCCACCGCGGCGACCGGCGGCGCATCGCGCTGACCGGGAGGTACACGCGAATCCCCCGCGGCTACAAGTGGTTCCGCGGCTCGTTGGTGAACCTCGAACTCGGCATCACTCTCCGCTCGCTGGCCCTGGGGCTCGAACTCTTCGGAATCACCGGGCAGTTGGTGCTCCCCGGCGAAGGATCGGCCGCGCTCCTCGACGAGCTCGGACTGGCCCCGGACTGGGAGTGGTCGCTCCCGCTCGTCGTCGAGCTGTCTCCCCAGGGGCCGGCCGAACGCGCCGAGCAGGCCCCGGAGTTCGCCGGTACGCCCGCTGCCGGTCCACCGCACGATCCGGCCCTCCGCGACCTGGTGCGCGTCAACCGCACCCAGGCGTTCGGCGACCGGCCGGCCCCGATACCGCCGTCCGTACCCCCGCACCCGGCCGAGCCCTCGGACCCGCTCTCCTGGGCCGAGCTGATGTGGCGGCGCAACTCCGGTCGCATGCCGCGCGGCATGCTCGGCATGAGCGGCCGGCGCGCTCCCGCGTCCGCCGCCTCCGTGGCGGACGCGGTCCGCTGGCTCGGCACGCCGCCGCCCGGAGCGAGCCTGCGGGCGGTCTCGGAGCTGGTGCGGTTCACGGCGGTGCTCCAGGACACCGAGGGGTACCGGGACGGCATCCACCGGGTGCGGCCCGGCGGGACGGTCCCTGTCTCCGGCGACCCGACGGCCGCCGCACGGCTGGAGGCGGAGTACGGATACGGCCTGAGCCCGGAGGCCGGCTGCGACATCCGGAACGCATCGGCGATCTGGTTCATGTCGGTGAAGCCCCGCGATCTCTTCGCCCGCCTCGGCCCCGACGGGTGGAGCGCCGCGCAGTACTTCTGCGGCTGGGCGCTGCACGGGCTGTGCCTGTCCAGTACGGCGCACGCGATGTTCGCGCGTCCGGTCCGCGCCTTCAACGAGATACCCACGCAGCGCATCCTCGGCCTGGAGGAGGACGAAATGATCGCTCTCGCCGTGGTGGCCGGTACGCCGAGGCACGCTCCGCACGCGCTGCTGGACATCAGAGTCTGAGGAGAACGTCTTGGCACAGCAGACACCGTCCGACCCGGCCGGGACCGGCTCCGGCCCGGCTCCCCGCACGCGGTGGAGCGCCTGGCACCTCCATCTCGGCTCCAACGCGCGGTCGTTGCTCGACCGGGTGGCGAGCGAGGTCGTCGAGCCGACGGTCCGCACGCTCGACGGCGCGCCGTGGTTCTTCATCCGCTACTGGGAGGGCGGCCCCCATCTCCGTTTGCGCGTCGGCGACTTGGGCCCGGCGGAGTTCGAACGGGTGGAGGGGCTGCTGCACGACCGGCTGACGGCGGTCGGCCCGCCCGCCCCGGACGAGGCCCGCGTCGACGCGGAGGCGTACCGGGCCGAGGCGGAGCTGCTCGCGCGGAACGAATACGGGAGCGACCGCGTCGTCCCGCCGCTGAGGGAACCGGGCGTCTACCGGGAGGTGTACGAGCCGGAGACGGAACGGTACGGCGGGCCGGAGCTGATGCCGCGCACGGAGCGGCTCTTCCAGCTCTCCAGCTCCCTGGTGCTGGCGCTCCTCCCGCACGTCTCGACCCCGCAGGCCCGCTCCGCCCTCGCCCTGCGCGCCACCGTCTCCGCGGCGGCGGCCCTCGGCGACGGGACGGAGCAGGCCGCCTTCTACGCCCACAGCCTCGCGGCCTGGCGCTCCTGGGCGTCCCGCCTCGGGCGTACCGAGACCGAGCTCGACGAGATGTGCCGCATCCCCGCGAGAGCCGTCCGCCCGGTCGACCCGGCGGAGCACGGCCCCTTCGCCGCCTGGCACGGCGCGCTGGCCGAGCTCGTCGAGGCGGTACGCGCCACCACGGCGACCGTCCCGGGGCAGATCGTCGTCTCCCACGTGCACATGCTCCACAACCGCCTCGGCCGCAACCTCTTCGACGAGCTGCGCACCTACGCGTGGCTGGCGCACGCCTTCCCGGCGGCGCACCCGCTCCCGGGAGACCGGCCGTGACCCGCCCGCCGCGCATCGCCGTGGTCGGTTCCGGCATCGGAGGGCTCACCCTGGCCGCTTCGCTCGCCGAGTCCGGCATGCCGTGCGCAGTCTTCGAGCAGGCCCGCGCGTTGACGGAGATCGGTGCCGGAGTGCAGGTCGCGCCGAACGCCGCGCGGCACCTTCTCGGGCTCGGCCTCGGGAGCGAGCTGGCCCGGGACGCGGTGCCGGTCGAGGAGATGCGGGTGCACGGCTGGACGGGCGAGCTCATCGCTGCCACACCGTTCGGAGTGGCGTGCGAAAAGCTCTACCTTGCCCCCTACTACGCCGTGCACCGCGCGGATCTGCAGCGGGCGCTGCTGCGGCTGGTCGGGGAGCGGCCGCTGCGGTTGGGCCACCGGTTGCGGGCGGTCTCGCGGGACGGCGAGGAGCAGGTCCTCACCTTCGCGGACGGGACCGCACACCGTGCGGACCTCGTGGTGGGGGCCGACGGCATCCACTCCGTGGTGCGCGAGTCGCTCGTGCGCGACGCCCCCGTCTTCTCCGGGCTCGGCGTCTTCCGCGGGCTGGTCCCGATGGAACGGCTGTCCGCCGCGGCGCGCGAGCCGCTGATCCGCATGTGGTGGGGCCCCGGCCGGCACCTGGTCTGCTATCCGGTCTCCGGGGGCCGGTCGATGAGCTTTGCCGCGATTGCTCCGCTCGCCGAGGCGGGAGCGGAATCCTGGTCCGCGCCGGGCGACCCCGCCGAGCTGGTGGCCGCCTTCGCCGGGTGGGGCGGGCTGGTTCCGGAGATCACCGAGGCCGCCGGGACGGTGCGCAGGTGGGCGCTGTACGACCGTCCGGAGCTGCCCACCTGGTCGTCGGAGAGGCTCACCGTGCTCGGCGACGCCGCGCACCCGATGCTGCCGTTCATGGCGCAGGGTGCGAACCAGGCGGTCGAGGACGCCGCCGAGCTGGCCTCCCTCCTCGCGGGCGCCGAGCGCGACGACGTCCCGGAGGTGCTGACCAGGTACGAGCAGGCACGCGCTCCGCGCACCGCGGCCATCCAGCACGGTTCCCGTGGCCACGCCGACTCGATGCACCTGCCCGACGGCGAGCAACAACGCGCGCGGGACCGGGCGTTGCGGCAGGAAGCAGGGCTGGAGGGGCTGCTGCGGCGGGTGTGGCTCTACGGCCACGAGGCGGGCAGCGCCGCCTCCGCGCGGGCCCGCGCAGGAAAGGTCGGGGCGCCATGAGCGCCGGCGGTCCGCACGTGGCCGTGGTCGGCGCGGGGGTGTCGGGGCTCGCCGTCGCGATCATGCTGCGTCGGCGCGGGGTGCGCTGCGACGTCTACGAGCGGTCGGGGACGCTGGGGGCCGTGGGCGCGGGCATTCAGCTCTCGCCCAACGGCGCCCGCATCCTCCACGAGCTCGGCGCCGGGCCCACGGTCCGCCGCAGCGCGCTCACCGCGGGAGCGATCGAGACGCGCCGCTGGGACGACGGAAGGCTGCTCTCCCGCGTGGCGCACGGCGAGAGCTGCGAGGACAGATTCCGCGCGCCTTACTACCTGGTGCACCGTGCCGACCTTCAGCGCTGCCTCCTGGACCTGCTGCCGCCCGGCCGGCTCGACCTCGACCGGGCCGCGACCGGTGTCGTGGAGCACGACGACCGGGTGGAGTTGCGCTTCGCCGACGGCGGCTCGGCGTCGGCGGACATCGTCGTCGGCGCCGACGGGGTGCACTCGGCTCTGCGCCGTGCGGTCGTCGACGACGAGCCGGTCTTCGCCGGCTACTCGGTGTACCGCGGGCTGGTGCCGGCCTCCGCCGTGCCCTCGTTCGCGGCGGACCCGCGGGTGATGTTCTGGTTCGGGCCCGGCCGCCACCTCACGTACTACCCCGTCTCCTCCGGCCGGGAGGTCCATTTCAGCGCGGTGTGCGCCGACCCCGCGGGAGGTGCGGGACCGCGCAGCGCCTCCGTCGACGTCGGCGAGGTGCTGGCCCGGTTCGCGGGCTGGCACCGGGACGCAGGGCGGGTGTTGCTCGGCGCCGGGTCGGTGACCCGGTGGGGCCTGTTCGACCGGGAGATGTCCGCGCGTCTGAGCACCTCTCGGGTGGCTCTCGTCGGCGACGCCGCGCACCCGATGCTGCCCTTCCTCTCGCAGGGGGCGAGCCAGGCCCTGGAGGACGCGGTGGTGCTGGCGGGGCTGCTCGGCGCGCGGCCTGGCGACGTACCGGGCACGTTGCGCCGGTACGAGGAGCTGCGCCTGCCGCGGACGGCCGAGGTCCACCACCAGTCGCGCCTGCGGTCCGGCAGCTTCCACTTGGAAGACGGACCGGAGCAGGCCGAGCGGGACGCCCTGCTGGCGGCGCGGCAGGACTTGGCGCACCTCGACTGGCTCTACGGCGACGCCGTCCGCGCGGCGCGCGTCCCGGCCGCCGGCTGACGCGGCAGGGGCGGGGCCCCGGCGCCCG
>NZ_AJTQ01000066.1 GCF_000262345.1 Streptomyces xiaopingdaonensis
CGGGCTTGGGGTCCCAGCGGAAGCGGCTGACTGCCAGGAGTGTGCCCAGGACGCCCCACGCGGTCAGGACCCCGAGCTCCTTCCACAGGAAGCCGCCCGAGTCGGCGAAGGCGGCGAGCATCGCCTCGTTGAACGGCTTCACCGGCAGCAGGCCCGCGACGGTGTTCAGCACGTCGGCGTGGACGGGGAAGAAGGTGCCCGAGACGAAGACCAGCGGAAACTGGATGAACTGCACCAGCGCCGGGGCGGATTCGGCGCTCTTGACGAGCGAGGCGACCCCGGCGCCGAGGGCGCAGAAGCTCGCGGCGCCCAGCACGAGGGTCGGCACGAGGGCCGCCCAGTGCGCGGGCGGCGCCACTCCGTAGAGCGAGCCGACGCCGAGGACGAGGAGGACGTCGACGACGCTGACGAGCACGCAGTGCGCCAGCAGTCCGACGAAGTACACCCAGGCGGGCAGCGGCGTGGCCCGCAGCCGCTTGAGCATCCCGGTCTGCCGCCGGGTCGAGAGCACGATGGCCAACTGGCCGTAGCAGGCCCCGAGTACGGAGATGGCGGCGATGGTGGGCGTGTAGTACTCCATGCTGGAGAGCCCGAAGTAGAAGTCCTGCTTCTCGTCTCCGCCGAAGACCGCGCCGAAGATGGTCACGAAGAGCACCGGCAGCAGGAAGGTGAAGAGCACGGCCTGCGGGTTGCGCCAGAAGGAGAGCTGCTCGTAACGGATTTGGTGGAGCACCGGTCCCGCTCGCCCGCGGCCGTCGGCGACGCTGCGTCGTGCTTCGGTTCCGACGGGTGCTGCGGGCGGAGGAGAGGCCGGGGTCGAGGTGGTCACGAACGGCTCCGAATCTTCTGACGCCCTCGGATGCGGGGGGCGCGCTGGGACGGTTCCTCCTCGAAGGAGCGGGTGAGGTCGAGGTAGGCCTCCTCCAGGGAGGGCCGCTCGACGGTGAGCCGGCCGAGCTCCACCCCGCGGTGCACGGCCCACGCGGTGAGCGTGTGCAGCGCGGCCGTCGGCTCCGACACCTCGGCGGTGACGAGGCGGTCGGCGGCGGACGTGTGCGCGGTGGTCTCCCGTACCGGCAGGGGGAGTTCCGCCGACGTGGCGTCCGGCGGCAGTACGAAGCTGATGCGGGCGCGCGCGCCGTCCCTGCCGCCGAGGGTGGCCGGGGTGCCCGACTCGACGAGGCGGCCGCCGGCGAGGACGGCCACGGAGTCGGCGAGCGCCTGGACCTCGTCCATGTAGTGGGTGGTGAGCACGATGGTGGTGCCCGAGTCGCGCAGGTCTCTGACCACCTGCCAGGCGGTGTGCCGGGCGCTGGGGTCGAAGCCCGTGGTCGGCTCGTCGAGGAAGAGCAGGCGCGGGTTTCCGACGACTCCCAGCGCCAGGTCGAGCCGGCGCTTCTGCCCGCCGGAGAGGTCCTTGACCTTGGCGGTCCGCTTGTCGTGGAGGCCGACGAGCTCGGCCACCGCGTCGACGTCCCGGGGTGCGCGGTAGTACCCCGCGTTGCGTGCGAGCGTCTCGCGCACCGTCAGATACGGCTCGACGGCGATGTCCTGCAGGACGAGGCCCACCTGCTCGCGCAGTGCGCGGCCGCCGGCGGCGCTGCCGGGGTCGAGACCGAGTACCTCGACCCGCCCTCCGTCGCGGTGCCGAAACCCCTCCAGGATCTCCAGGGCCGTCGTCTTGCCCGCGCCGTTGGGCCCGAGCAGGGCGAAGATCTCGCCCTGCGCCACGGTGAAGTCGATGCCGTGCAGTACCTCGTGGCTTCCGTAGCTCTTCCGCAGACCGTCCACGGCGACCGCCGTCATCGTCCGTGCTCCCGTTCGTCCATGCCGCTCCTCCGTCCGCTCCGCCCGCGGCCCGCGGGCTGCCGGCAGAGCGACCGTAGGGTTCGGCGGGTGTCCGGGAGGAGGGGCACCGGAGCGATCGGTGACAGGCGTCATGGAAGCCGCGACAGTTGTCAACGGCACACGACCGCGTCGGACGAGGTGCCGACGAGTGGGGCCCGGTGACAGGCGCCCGGCGGCGGCCGAGAAACGGCCCGCGTGCTTGTCACGATGCGGGCCGTTCCCCGGTCGGTCGCACGCTCGGTACGGCTGGGCTCTTCGCGCTTCGCTGGTGCGCTGCCAACGGGCAGTGGGCCGCGCTCGTTTGCCCGTACCGCGGTTGCCGGACGCTCGCCGGAGTGTCGCTCGGGGCAACGGCGAGGCCGCGCCGTGTGCGTCAGGTGCCGTGCGGGCCCGGTGCCGCGCTGCCCTCGTACTCGCCGAGGTCGGAGACGAGGCGGGTCAGTTCGGGGTCGCCGTCGAAGCGGCGCTGGTGGAGGGCGGCGATCCGCTCGCCGGTCTCCGGGTCCGGGTCGTCGGTGAGGTCGAACGACATGAACTTGTCGACCAGCGGCAGCCCTATCTCGTCGGTGCGGCGGTGGGCGGGGTGCATGAGGTACTCCCAGTAGCCGTCGAGGTCCTCGATCTGGAAGGTGGCACCCCACTCGTACGTGCCGCCGTGGTCCCGGCCGACGAGGAAGGAGCGTACGGAGGGGATCGCTTCGCCCTGGTTGCGGAGGCTCGCGAGGGCCTCTTCGAGCTGCTCCGGCTCGGTGCCGGGCTTGAAGGTGAAGCGGACGCAGTGGTGGATCATCGGATGCTTCCTTTCGGTGTGTTCACTGGGTTCGGGTGTCGCCGGGGCACGGCGCGACCGCGGGACGGTGGCGAGCCGGACGAGCCCCGCGACGACGGCGCCGACCGCCGTCGCACCGCCGGCCCAGGCGAAGGCGTCGGCGAGTCCGGTGGTGCCGGCGAGGGGCTGTACGAGCAGCGGGGAGAGGAACTGCCCGAGGAAGACGGCCGTGACGAGGCCGCCGAGGACCCGGCCACGCCTTTCGGGACGGGCGAGTTCGCTGAGCCGCAGGTTGAGGTTGGGCACGACGAGCCCGACGCCGGCGCCGCCGACGAGCATGCCCGTCAGGACTTGGACGGTCGTGCCGGCCGTGCCGACGAGCAGCCAGCCGGCGCCCAGCAGCGCGAGGGCGGAGGCGGTGAGCGTCGTGGCGGCCGACCTCCGGCGCAGGGCGGGGAAGGCGAGGGCGCCGACCGTGCCGGAGAGCGTGCTCCCGGCGATCACCGCGCCGACGACGGTGGTGCTGCTGCCGAACTCGCCGAGTACGAACGGCAGTTGCGTGGGCGCCATGTAGAAAACCACCGTGGCGAGGAGCGCCACCGCGTACACGCCGAGGATGCGGCCGCCGTTCCGCGCGCCCCGGTGAGGCTCGGCGGCCGTACCGCCGTGCCGGGGCCGCGGTTCCTCGCGCAGGGCGAGCAGCGCGAGGACGGCGACGGCGGCCGAGACGGTGTAGAGCCAGAACGGTGCCCGCCAGCCGCTCGTGGCCAACAGCCCGCCGAGCGGCAGGAAGACGGCGCCGCCCAGGCTGGCGCACGCCTGTTGCAGCCCGAGGAACGAGGCCCGTCGCTGCCCGTCGAACCAGCCGGTGAGGGTGGCGGCGACCGCCGTCATGATGCCGCCCACCGCGACGCCGAGCAGCGCCCTGGTGGCCAGCAGCAGGTACAGGTCGGTGGCGAAGGCTCCGGCCGTGCCGCTGAGTGCGTAGAGCACGAGGCTCGACACCAGCAACGCGCGGGGTCCGACGCGGTCGGCGAGGAGCCCGGCCGCCGGTGCGGTGAGTGCGATGGCCAGCGAGGTGACGGTCAGCACGAAGCGGACGAGGAGGTCGGCGCCGGGTGCGCCGGCGAACTCCCGTTCCATCGCGGGCAGTCCGGGCGCGATGATCGCCGCGGCCATGAGCGTGAGCGTCGCCGCGGCCAGGACCGTGGCCCGGGCGAGGCGCGAGGGCTCCTGCCGCGCTGCGTGCGGTGTCGTCGTGGTGGCCATGGTGGCGCTCCTTTCGTGCGGCCGGTCAGTGCCAGAGCGCGACCATGAAGAGGAGCGCGAAGAGGAGGACGGCGAGCGTCAGCGACCAGAGGACGCGTTCCGTGCTCGGAGCGGTGGTCGGGGTGTCGGTCATGGCGGTGTCTCCTCCGGTGTTATGTGTGGTTGACCACTCACTGTTTGGGCCAAAAAAAGGGCCCCGGTGAGCGCGGTGCTGTGCCTGCGGCGTTCAGCGCCAGAGCGCGAACAGCGCCACGTCGAGCGCGGCGAGCGGCGCGAGCAGGGCCCAACGGACGGCGGCGGAACGGGACACGGGGTCACCTCCCCTCGGGTTTCAGTAGTGGCGGAGCCCGTCGGAGAGCGTCCGCGCCCACGGGGCGTCGACCTCGTGGGAGTCCGTGGCGACCACCAGGTGGCAGAGCGTCCCCACGGCGAAGAACCGCTGGATGTCGGCGTCCGCCGCGCCGGAGACGCCTCGTACGTACTCGACGAGCCGTGCGTACCCGGCGCGCACCGCCTCGCGGACGGCGGGCTCCGACGCGGCGGCGCACTGTGCGTGGAGCTGGAGCAGCAACAGGTCGCGGTCGGCGATGAGTCGGGCGTACGCGTCGCCCATCGCGTCGAGTACGTCCTGCGGTGCGGTGCTCTTCGCTGCGGCGGCTCCGTCGCCGAGGCTCTCGCGGATGCGGGCGAAGCAGTGCTCGGAGACGGCGACGAAGAGCGTTTCCTTGTCGGGGAAGAGCCGGTAGACGTACGCCTGCGAGATGCCTGCCCGCTGGGCCACGTCCGTGGTGGTCGTGCCGAAGTAGCCCCGGTCGGCGAAGGCGCTGACCGCTGTGGTGAGGACCGTCCTGCGCCGTTCCTCGGCGGTGGAGAGCTGTCGTTGCGAGACGGGATTCGGCATGTGATTAATGAACCACTCACACCAGTGGCTGTCAACCCGAGCTTGATCCGGGGCGGTGGGTGAGGGTTCGGGTACCGGAGTTGGCCGCATGGCTCGGCCCCGCACCCGGGCAGGGAGCGGGGCCGAGTCGTGGGGTGGCGGAGCTCAGGAGGCGAGGCGGGCCGCGATCTCCTTGCCGCGGGCCGTCGCCGCCTCGTGCGCCTTGGCGCGGGACTCGCGGGCGAGGCCGACGAGTTCGGCCATCGCCGGGTTGCCCTCGGCGAGCGTCAGCTCCGGCACGATGAACTCCAGGTCGAGCTGGAAGCCGCCCTCGCCGAGCATCTTCTCCAGGTAGTTGAGGACGAACTCGAAGCTCTCCCGCGGGGTGCCGGGGCCGTAGCCGCCGCCGCGGCTCGCGACGACGGTGGTGGGGGTGCCGGCGGCCGAGGGCTTCTCCGTGGCCGTCGTGCGGCCCATGAGGATCGTCTGGTCGAGCCAGGACTTGAGCGTCGACGGGATCGTGAAGTTGTACATCGGAGCGCCGATGAGGACGGCGTCGGCCTGCTCCAACTCCGTTGCGAGGGTGTCGCGGAGCGCGTAGGCGGCGGCCTGCTCGGGCGTGCGCTCCTCGGGGGCGACGAGCGCCGAGGTGAACGCGGTGTCGTCGATGTGCGGGAGGGGGTTCGCCGCGAGGTCGCGGTAGACGACGGTGCCGTCGGGGTGCTGTTCCTCCCAGGCCTTGCGGAAGGAAGCGGTGACGTCGCGCGAGACGGAGCCCGAGCCGGGGAAGAGCGACGAGTCGATGTGCAGCAGGGTGGCCACCTGTAACTCCTTGTGTTGCATAAGTTGATTCTGTTCCCCCCGCACCTATTGATAACACAGCTACTTACTTTTTTGCACCTCCTTGACTTGTCCTAGTACGCTGTGGCGCATGGCGGAGCTGCGGGACGAACCAGCGGGGCCGGGAGAGATGTGCACCGAGCCCGAGAGCGGGATGACGCGTGTCTTCCAACTCCTCGGCAAGCGCTGGACGGGGCTGATCCTCGCCGCCCTCATGAACGGTCCGGGACACTTCGCCCAGCTCCGCCGCGCGGTCCCCGGCATCAGCGAGCGGATGCTCTCCGACCGCCTCACCGAACTCGCCGGACTCGGGCTCGTGCGCCGCACCGTCGAGGAGGGCCCGCCGCTGCGCGTCAGCTACGAGCTCACCGACGCCGGCAGAGCGATCAGGCCGGCCCTCGTCGAGCTCACCAACTGGGCCGAGGAGCACCTGCGGGTGGGCGAAGGGGCGCGCTGCCCCGAGGAGTTCAGGGACTGAGGCGTACGGAGCCGGCCGCCCGCGGTTTGCCCGGGTGCGTACGCTGGTCGGGATGAACGCGAACCCGGAAGCCGGACCGACCGCCGAACGCGGCGGTACCGCACGCCTGGAGCAGGCGGTGCGTGCCGCGGAGACGGCGCTCATCGAGTACGAGATCGCCGTCGAGTCCTTCCGGGTCGAGGTGGAGAACTTCTCCCGCCTCCACCACCAGCGGCTCGGCCCCGTCTACTCCCGGCTCGACGAGCTGGAGGCCCAGATCGCCGAGGCCGTGGCGGAGCGCAGCGGGGACCCGGAGGACGCACGCACGGCGCGCGAGAAGCGCGCGGCCGTGCTGCCGATGCCCGAGGTCGAGGAGCTCTTCTTCGGCTGGGTCGCCTCGGAGGGGATGCGCCCGGAGGCGACGGCGATGCTCAACGAGCAGTCCGTCACCCCACCGGGACGCGTGCGCCCGAGCGAGGACGCGCGGCGGGCCTACCGCGAGCTGGTGCGCGCGGTCCACCCGGACCTCGCGCGGGACGAGCCGGAGCGCAAGCGCCGCGAGGAGTTCCTCGTCCGCGTCAACCGCGCCTACGCGGACGGCGACGAGGCCGCGCTCACCGCCCTCGCCGAGGAGTGGGCCGCGGGCCCCTCGCCCGAGCCGACGGAGCTGGCGCGGGCCGAGGAGCTCTACGCACGACTGGAGTGGCTGGCCCAGCGGAAGGAGCAACTCACCGCGATCGTCTCGGAGTTGGAGGAGAGCGCCATCGGCTCGATGCTGCGGATGGCGCCGGACGACCCCGACGCGCTCCTCGACGAGATCGCGGAGAAGCTCCTCGCGCAGGTCTCCCAGCGCGAGACGGAGCTGGAGCGGCTGCGGACGGGCGACTGAGCCCCCGCTACCGTC
>NZ_AJTQ01000067.1 GCF_000262345.1 Streptomyces xiaopingdaonensis
GACGTACCTTCTCTCGCCCGGCCACCGGGCCGGACCGGAAGCGCCGCAAGACGAGAACGGTGCGGCGGGTCGCGTTCCGCCGCACGAAACCGGAAGAGGTGTGGGAGATGAACGCACGCATGCCCGAGGTCGACGCCGCATCCGTGCCCGCCGACGCGCTCCTCCTCGACGTCCGCGAGGACGAGGAGTGGGACGCGGGCCACGCGCGGGAGGCGGTGCACGTGCCGATGAGCGAGTTCGTCGGCAGACTCGGCGAGGTGACCTCGCGCACCGGCGAGGGGCAGCCGGTGTACGTCGTCTGCAAGGCCGGGGGACGCTCGGCGCAGGTCGCGCAGTACCTCCTTCAGCAGGGAGTGGAGGCCGTGAACGTCTCGGGCGGCATGCTCGCCTGGGAGGCCGCGGGGCGTCCGCTCGTCGCGGAGGGCGGCGCGGAGCCGCAGGTGGTGTAGGCGAACTGCCGGTTCCCTAGGGCGACTCGGGCTCGCCGCCCGGCACGTCGGGAGGTCCTGGCGGCGCGGGGGTGCCCGGTTCCGGCTGCGGTGGCGGAGCGGGGTCCGGCTGCGGTCCGGGGGACGGAGGGTTGGGGCCAGGGGGTACGGGGGTCGGTTCCGGGCCCGGCGGGTTCGGGCCCGGTGGGCCCGGGACCGGTGTGGGCCTGGGGTCGGGGGCG
>NZ_AJTQ01000068.1 GCF_000262345.1 Streptomyces xiaopingdaonensis
GGTGGGGGCTGGGGCTCTCTCACGTCGTTCCACCTCTCACGTGCGGGCAACTCCCGCCTGCGGGCGGCCGGTCCGACGGGACGAGGGGCCCCGGTCCCGGCCGAACGTCCCGCGAGCCGGTGTGCGTCACCCGTCGCACGGTACGTTGCCCTCGTGTGCGGGCCAACCGTCGTGCTGCCCGTACGCGGTCATGGTCCCGCCGCGGGGTGTCGCGCGCACTTCGGGTGGCGCGCGGGGTTGTGCGGATGCGATGGGGAGCCGGAGCGAGGGCTGCTGTTGTGCGCCCCGGAGTCATAGGGTGAGCGCGCGCGTACTTCCGGGTGGGGTGCGGTCGACGGGGAACGTGGGGAGCTGGGAGGGCATGGAGCCACAAGTGCACGAGCCGGCGCACGAGCCGGGCGCCCCGGTCGGTGCCGCCGCGCTCCCCCTGCGGACGAGGATCGTCGCCGCGCTCGCCGTCGGTGCCGTGGCGGTGGGGGCTGCCGTCCACCTCGGCATGGTCTTCCTCCACGTCGCGCCGGACAACAGCCTCAGCAAGAAACACGACGCCGCGATCGACGCGTACGTCTACCCCGAGTTCGAGCAGAACTGGAAGCTCTTCGCGCCCAACCCGCTCCAGCAGAACATCCACGTCCACGCGCGCGCCGTGGTGGCCCACGACGACGGCGGCAACGAGACCACGGGCTGGGTCGACCTCACCGCGGTCGACGGCGAGGCGATACGCGGCAACCCCGCGCCCAGCCACACGCAGCAGAACGAACTCCGGCGCGCCTGGGAGTTCTTCGGCAACCACCACGACGACGAGGGCCGGCCCATCGGCATGCGCGGCGAACTCTCCCAGGAGTACCTCAAGCGGATCGTGATGCACCGCTTCGGTCCCGAGCTCAACGGCGGCACCGTCGAGCGGATACAGGTGCGCTCCGCCGTGACACCGGTGGCGGCGCCCGGCTGGAGCGAGGAGCGCATCGACACCAAGACGCAGTACAGCACCCAGCCGTGGTGGCAGATCACCAGCTCCGACCTTCCCGGAGGCGCAGGCAGGTGAGCGAGGCGCAGATGCCGCAGCACGACGGCGAACGGGCGGCCGAGTGGACGCAGACGCGGGGTGAGCGCTGGCTCTCGCGGGCCCTGGCACGCGTGACGGGCAGCGTGCTGGGGCCGTACCAGACGGCGGTCGTCCGCATCGGCTTCGGGACGACCTGGCTCTTCTTCCTGCTCCGCGAGTGGCCGCACCGCCGCCGGCTCTACGGGCCCGACAGCACCTGGAGCTTCGAACTCGGGGAGCGGCTGCTCGACTCCAACCACGCGTTCAGCGTGCTGATGTGGTCGAGCTCCCAGCTCTGGTTCGAGCTCGTCTACCACCTGGCGATCCTCGCGAGCGTCGCGCTCCTCCTCGGCTGGCGCACGCGGATGAGCTCGGTCTTCTTCATGGTCGGGGTGCTCTCCCTGCAGAACCGCAGCATCTTCATGGGGGACGGCGGCGACAACGTCATCCATCTGATGGCGATATACCTCGTCTTCACCAGGTGCGCCCGGGTGTGGTCGCTCGACGCGAGGCGGGCGCGCCGGTGCGCGGACGGGGGGCCGTCCTTCGGCGCGACGGGACCCGTGCTCTGGGCGGTCTGCGGTGCGGTGCTGCTCGGGGGGACGTTCAGCGGAGGGTTCTCGCTGGGCTGGGGGCTGCTCTTCTGGGGGCTCTGGCTCGCGCAGGGCGCGTGGTGGCTGCTGACCCGCACGGCCGCCACCACCGGCAACACCGAGGGCCGCGACCTGATGGACGTCGTCGCCAACGTCCTCCACAACGGGGCACTGTTGGTGATCATGGTCGAGGTCTGCCTGATCTACTCGACCGCCGGGTGGTACAAGATCCAGGGCTCGCGCTGGCAGGACGGGACGGCCGTCTACTACCCGATGCACCTGGACTACTTCTCGCCGTGGCCCGGGCTGAGCGAGGTGCTCGCGGGGAACGGTCTGATGATCATGGTCGTCACCTACGGCACGGTGCTCACGCAGGTCGCCTTCCCCTTCACGCTCCTCAACCGGCGAGCGAAGAACGCCCTGCTCGCGTTGATGATCGTCGAGCACCTCGGCATCGCCGTCCTCCTCGGGCTGCCGTTCTTCTCCCTCGCGATGATCGCGGCCGACATCGTCTTCCTCCCCACCGCGCTCCTGCTGTGGACCGGCGCGCGCACCGACGCGCTGCGCCGTCGGCTCACCCGCCGCCCTGACCCGGAAGCCCCGCGCCGCCTGCCGCGCCCGCGCTCCGCCGACGCGCCGGCGCCCGACTCCGCGCCGGCCCCGCACGCGGACCGGGCGCGGCGCTGACCGCGAGGCGGCCCGACGGCCGCTTCCGCGGCGCCGGTTAGGCTCGGGAGGATGCCGCACCGCCCCGAGCCGTCCAGTACGCCCGATCCGCTTGCGCCCGTGCGGAATTGGCACCGGCTCCGGGCGGACGAGGCCGACGCCGTCGTGGTGCTCGACGGTTTCCACGCGCTCAAGCACGCGCTGCGCTTCGGTGCGCACGTCCCCGTCGCGCTCACCGAGGACGCCGGGTCCGTGCTCGACCTCGCCGACGCCCTCGCACCCGACCTCACGGCGCCGCTGCGGACGCTCCTCGACGAGGTGCCGCCCGGCACCCTCGGCAGCCTCGTGCCGCGCGCCCACCCGACCGGGGTCGCGGCCCTCGCCGCCCGCGCCGGCGCACCCGCCGTGCCGCGCTCCGGTGTGCGTACGGCGCCGCTCGTCGTGCTCGACGACCCGCGCAACCTCGGCAACGTCGGCGCCGTCGTACGCCTCGCCGCCGGATGCGGTGCGGCCGGCGTCCTCACCACGGGCGGGACGGACCCGTGGCACCCGGCCGCCGTACGCGCGGGCGCCGGGCTGCACTTCGCGACGGCCGTCGCCAGGGCCGAGCCGGACGCGCTCCCCGAGGGCCCGCTCTACGCGCTGGACCCCGAGGGCGACGACCTGCGGGGCCTCGACCTCCCCGACGGCGTCCTCCTCGCCTTCGGCACCGAGCGCCACGGCCTCTCGCCCGCGCTGCGGGAGCGGGCCGACCGGCTCGTCTCGCTGCCGATGGAGCCGCTCGTCTCCAGCTACAACCTCGCGACGAGCGTGGCGATGGCGCTCTACCACTGGATGTCGCGGCGCCCGTGAGCCAGGGAAGGACGAGGGCCCGGCCGTCCGCCGCGCGGGCGGAGGGCCGGGCCCCGGGTGGTGCGCGTCAGGGAGAGGTCAGAGGTAGGGGCCGCCGGAGCGGGCGCCCGGGTCCTCGCCCGCGGCCTTGGCGATGTCCTCGGGGACGGCGCCCGGGGGCAGCGCGCGGCGCATCTGCTCCAACTGGGCCCGCGCCGCCATCTGTTGGGCGAAGAGCGCTGTCTGGATGCCGTGGAAGAGGCCCTCGAGCCAGCCGACGAGCTGTGCCTGCGCGATCCGCAGCTCGGCGTCCGTGGGGTTGGACCCCTCGGTGAAGGGGAGGGAGAGTCGCTCCAGCTCCTCGATCAACTCGGGTGCGAGGCCGTCCTCCAGCTCCTTGATGGAGCTGGTGTGGATCTCCTTGAGGCGGGCGCGGCTCGCCTCGTCGAGCGGGGCCGCCTTCACCTCTTCCAGCAGCTGCTTGATCATGCTTCCGATCCGCATGACCTTCGCCGGCTGCTCGACCATCTCCGTCACGGGGACCTCAGCCTGCTCCTCGCCTTCGGCGTCACCGCCCTTCGCGGTGGTGCCGAGAGCCATCCCGTCCGGGCCGACGACCAGGACCTGGGGGCTCTCCTGAGACGACTGTTCGTTGCTCGGCTGTGTCATACCCACCATTCTGCAACGCCCGGGCCCTCCCGTGCCCGGCAACCCCGGCACCGGCCGCCCGCGGTCGGTGCGGCGTGTGCGTCAGCCGCGGCGGAGCCGGTAGCCGAGGAAGCCGAGGCCGAGGCCGATGAGGCCGAGTCCGGCGCCGAGCGACAGGACGGGGAAGACCTGGCGGCCGGCGTGGGCGCGGGTTCCGGGGACGGCGCCGGCCTCTTCCGCCTCGTGCGAGGGAAGGGGCGCCCGGGAGGCGTCCTCCGGTTTCGCTTCTGGCGAACTCGGTTGTCTGCGGGGGGAGTCGGAGTGCTTGCGCGGGTGATCGGCGTCGCGCCGCTCGTCCGCGCGGGGCTTCCGGGGCTTCGGGGTGCGGTCCTTGGAGGGCTCGGGTGCGTGGTGGGACCGCGGGCCCCGTGCGTCCGAGACGGGCGGCCGCGCGGTCGTCTCCCGGCGGGGCGCCACTCCGGGAGTGCCGACCGCCTCGCGCGCCTGCCTCTCCGCTTCCCCGGCGAGGCGTTCGCCCTTCTTCCGTGCCGCGTCCGCGAGCCGACGCGCCTCCTCCTGCGCCGAGTGCGCGGGCGCGTCGCCGGAGCCGCCGGGGTGTCCGCGCTCGGCGGCGCGGGGCGCCTCGGCGGCGGGCGGCAGGCCGGTCGGCAGCGCGGTGGTCGGGAGGCGGCCCGGCCACTGCTGCGCACTGCCGGCCTCGCTCGGACCCGGGTCGCGGTCGTACGGGCCGGGGGCGGAGGGCCCGGGGGCGGCGGTGACGGGGCTCGCCTGCGCGGGCGTCGCGGTCGCCGCCGCGGGGACGGCGACGGCGGTGCAGGCGAGGAGGGAAAGGAGGGTGTCGCGGAGGGAGCTGAGCCCTGGGCGGCGGCCGGTTTCTGCATGGCGAGCGTGTCCCACGGCTGCGACCTTCCCGAGCCGGGCGGTGCACTGTCGTCACCAGCGTCACATGGCGCAAGGATTCCGGCATTTCGGGCGTAAATCCCATAAGCATGTTCCCGTGCAGCCGACCGGCCCCGAGCAGGCAGACGGTCGGCTGCGGGCCGGTCACGTCGTCAGGAGGAGCTTGCCGAAGTGGCCGCCCCGATCCAGCGCACGGTGCGCCTCGGCCGCCTCGCTCATCGGGAAACGGCGGTCGATGATCGGGGAGACCTCGCCGGCGGCGAGGAGCGGCCAGACGTGCTCGCGTACCGCGGCGACGATCGCGGCCTTCTCCTCCGGCGGCCGGCCGCGGAGCGAAGTCGCCGCCACCGAGGCGCGCTTGGTGAGCAGCGCGCCGAGGTCGAGCTCGGCCTTGCGGCCGCCCTGCATGCCGATGACGACGAGCCGGCCGCCGGTCGCCAGCGCCCGCACGTTCGGCCCCAGGTACTTGGCACCCATGATGTCGAGGACGACATCGGCGCCCCGGCCCGAGGTGGCCTCCCGCACCTCCTCGACGAAGTCCTGCTCCCGGTAGTCGACGAGGACCTCGGCGCCGAGCTCCCTGCACTTCTCCAGCCCTTCGGGCGTCCCCGCCGTGACGGCGACGCGGGCGCCGAACGCCGTCGCGAGCTGTACCGCCATGGTGCCGATGCCGCTCGCGCCGCCGTGCACGAGCAGCGTCTCGCCGCGCCGGAGCGCCGCGGCCTGGAAGACGTTCGACCAGACGGTGCAGACCACCTCGGGCAGCGCCGCCGCCTGCACCGTCTCCAACCCCTCGGGGACCGGCAGCAGTTGGCCCGCGGGAACGGCCACCTGCTGCGCGTACCCGCCGCCGCCGAGGAGGGCGCAGACCTCGTCGCCCACCGACCAGTCCGTCACGCCCTCGCCGAGCGCGGCGACGCGTCCCGCGCACTCCAGGCCCGGGTAGGGGCTGATGCCGGGCGGCGGGTCGTAGAACCCCTGGCGCTGGAGCAGGTCGGCGCGGTTGACGGCGCTCGCGGCGACGTCGACGAGCACCTCGCCGGGGGCCGGCTCGGGCGCGGGCACCTCGTCCCAGACGAGTGCCTCGGGGCCGCCGGGCTCGGGGATCGTGATGGCGTACATGGCAGACGTGGCATACGCAGCAGACATGGCCCCGACGCTACCGCGCACGCCGCCGGAGCCGTCCGCGTGCCGGGCGCTCAGTCCTCGATGGTCGCGGGCGGTGCGGGGGCGGCCCGCTGGATCGCCACGACCCGGTCGGTGAGCTGGAGTTGGGCGGCCTCCGGGTCGTCGAAGGAGAGGACGCGGTGGCCGCGGACGACGGCGACGACGAGGTCGGTCGTCTCCCGCGGCGAGCGGCCGGCCTCCGCCCGGGTGACGGGGCGCTCCTTGAGCGCGAGGCCCGTGTCCCGCTGGATGAGGTCCTCCAGAACGGCGCTGGCGTACGGGCTCAGCATCGCGGCGCCGAGGAGGCGCCCGGCGGCGCTCGCGCTGGTGACGACGGCGTCGGCGCCCGACTGCCGCAGCAGCGAGGCGTTCTCCTCCTCGCGGACCGCGGCGACGATCTTGATGCGCGGATTGAGCTGCCGCGCGGTCAGCGTCACCAGTACCGCCGTGTCGTCGCGCTGAGGCGCCACCACGATCTGCTTCGCGCGCTGCGTCTCCGCGCGCAGGAGGACGTCGCTGCGGGTGCCGTCGCCGACGACGCCCGCGTACCCCTCGGAGTTGGCGATCTTCATCACCTGGCTGCTGGGGTCGATGAGGACGATCCGGTCCTTGGCCATGCCGGTCGCCAGCAGCGTCTCCGTCGCCGACCTCCCCTTGGTGCCGAAACCGACGACGACGGTGTGGTCGCGCATGGCGGACCTCCAGCGGGCCTGGCGCCACTGCTCGCGGGTGCGGTCGGTGAGCGCTTCGAGCGTGGTGCCGATGAGGATGATCAGGAACAGGACCCGGAAGGGCGTCACCACCAGCGCGTTGACGAGCCGGGCCGAGTCGGTGACGGGGGCGATGTCGCCGTAGCCGGTGGTGGAGAGGGTGACGGTGGCGTAGTAGAGGCAGTCGAGGAACGAGAGGCTGCCGCCCGTGTCGTCCTGGTAGCCGTCGCGGTCGAGGTAGACGACGACCACCGTCGCCGCCAGCACCACCAGCGCCGCGAGGAGCCGCCGCGCCACCTGCCGCAGCGGGGAGACCTCGGGGCGCGGCAGCATCACCTGCCGCCGGCCGGTGTCGCCCGCCGGCTTCTTCACCACGGCAGGCCCAGCAGCTCCACCACCGTGCCGGCGGCTGCGCCCCCGGGCGGGACGACGGCGAGCGCGGAGGCCGAGGCGATGCCGCGGAGCATCGCGGGACCCGAGAAGCGCACCGGGCGCACGGCGGCCACGCCCACCTCGGGCGTCTCCGTACGCACCGGCACCAGGCGGGTCTCCTCGCCTCTGCCCGGCACGTCCTCGGCGAGCGGCGCCGAGGCGGGGCGGAGCGCGGGGGCGGCGGCCGATCCAGGACCGACGGCGAGGACGCCGGTGAGCGCGAACGGGTCGAGCAGGTCGGACTGTTCGGGGCTGTCGGCGCTGCGGGGGCCGCGACCCGAGAGGGTGCGCAGCAGCGGTTCGGCGAGGGTGAGGAGGGCGGCGAGGGCCGCGAAGGGGTTGCCGGGGAGCCCGACGAGGTGGCGGGGGCGCTCGGCGTCGGGCGCGTCGAGCGCGGCGAGGAGCATCGGGTGCCCCGGGCGTACGCGGACCCCGTCGACGAGGGTGCGGGCGCCCGACTGCTCCAGTACGGGCCGCAGCCGGTCGGCCGGGCCCGCCGCCGTGCCGCCCGTCGTGACGACGAGGTCGGCAGTGGAGGCGGCCACCGCCTCGTGGAGCGCCTCCGCGTCGTCGCCCAGGCGCCGGGTGACGAGGACCTCGGCGCCGAGCAGGCCGAGCCACGGGCCGACCATCGGGCCGAGCGCGTCCCTGATGCGGCCGCCCGCCGGGAGGCCGCGGTGGAGGAGTTCGTCGCCGAGGACGAGCACCTCGACGCGGGGGCGCCGCACGACCTCGACGCGGTCGTACCCGGCGGCCGCCGCGAGCCCGAGCACCGGCGGGGTGACGGGGTGGCGGTCCGCGAGGAGGCGGTCGCCCGTGCGGCACTCCTGGCCGCGCGGGCGGACGTCGGTGCCCGGCTGGGGCTGCGCGGCGGAGTGCAGCCGCGTGCCGTCGAGCTCCGCGCGCTCGCTGCGCAGCACGGCTCCCGCGCCCGGGGGCAGCCGGGCGCCCGTGGCGATGCGTACGGCCTCGCCGTCGGTGAGCGCGGGCGGCTCCGCCGTTCCGCCGGCGAGGACGCCAGGATCGTCCGGCGGGGCCACCGGTTCCCACGGTCCGGGACCTGCGACGGCCCAGCCGTCCATCGCCGAGGTGTCGAAGGGCGGGAGGTCGGTGCGCGCCGTGAGCGGGGCGGCGAGGGTGTGCCCGAGCGCGTCCTCCAACGGCAGGGTGACGGTGGGGAGCGGGGCAGCGGCGCGGGCGGCGAGGGCGCGGGCCTGCGGCCAGTCGAGCGCGGAGGCGTGGCCGCGGCGCTCCTCCCCGCCCGCCGACTCGCCGTGCGCGCGGGGCTCCGGGGTGCTGCCCTCGCGGCGCGTATCGGGCTTTCTGCGGCCCCAGTTGGCGAGGGCGATCGCCTCGTCGAGTTCGTCGGAGCCGCTCATCGTTCCTCCGCTCGCCTCTCGGTCCCGTCCTCCTCGGCCGCCCAACGCTGCGCGAGCGCCGTCGCCTTGCGCACCGCCTCGCGCACGTCCTCCTCGGTGCCGCCCGCGTTGGCGGCCGCGTACCCGACGAGGAAGGCGGTGAGCGGGGCCGCGGGGCGTGCGACGCCGTGTGCGGCGTCGCGGGCGAGGTCGAGGAGCACCGTGGTGAGGCCGGGTGGTGCGGAGTCGGTGGCGTTCTCGGGGCCCTCGGTGTCGAGTTCGACGCCGAGTTCGGCCTTGGCAGCGGTCATCCATTCGGTCAGCACGGTGCCATGCTCCCTGATCGCGGTACGGGCGCGGACGACGTCCTCCCAGGTGTCGCAGTCGAAGGCGGCGCCGGGGCGCGGGCCCTCGTCGGGTACGCGGCGCAGCGCCAGCTCCGGGACGAGCAGCCGGAGGGGGAGGCCGGAGAGCGCACCGTACTCCGTTCTGAGCAGGGCGAGTTCACGCCGGAGCGGATCGCTCCGGTAGACGGCGAGGAGCGGCTGGTCGCGGCCTCCCGCGTGCACCAGCGCGCCCTCGGCGCCGGCTTCGCCTGCCGCAGCGAGGAGGGTGCGCACGGTGGCGCGGGTGACGAAGGGGAGGTCGGCGGAGAGGACGAGCAGCAGCGGCGCCGTGGTGCGGCGGAGCCCGGCGTCGAGCGCGGCGAGCGGGCCCAGGCCCTCGGCGCCGCTCGGGCTCTCGCTGGTGAAGTCGACGGCGCGCGCGGTGGGCCGGCGAGGCCCGACGACGACGGTGTGCGCGGCGTCGGTGCAGGAACCCAGCGCGCGGTCGAGGAGGGTGCGTCCGCCGACGGTGACCGCCGGCTTGTCGGCGCCGCCGAGGCGGCGTGCGCCTCCGCCGGCGAGCACGACCGCGTCGTAGGGAGGGCAGGGGCGTTGGCTCACGCTTCGAGCGTACGGAGGGTGCGGCGGCGCCGTCACGACGGGTGCGGCGCCGCCGCCGTTCACACCGCGCGCAGCAGCCTCGCCGGTTCCTCGACGCAGTCGGCGACGTACCGGAGGAAACCGCCCGCCGTCCCGCCGTCGCACACCCGGTGGTCGAAGGTGAGCGAGAGCTGCACCACGCGGCGCAGGGCGAGTCGGCCCTCGAAGGCCCACGGTTTCTCGACGATCCTGCCGACGCCGAGCATCGCCGTCTCGGGGTGGTTGACGATCGGCGTGGAGCCGTCGACGCCGAATACGCCGTAGTTGTTGACGGTGAACGTGCCGCCGGTGAGGTCGGCCGGTGCGAGGCGGCCCTCCTGCGCGGCCTCGGTGAGCCGGCGCAGCTCGGCGGCGAGCTGCCCCGTGGTGCGCGCATGCGCGTCGCGGACGACGGGGACGACGAGCCCGCGCGGTGTCTGCGCCGCGAAGCCGAGGTGCACCTCCGGCAGCAGGACGACCTCGTTCGCCTCGGTGTCCACGGTGGAGTTGAGCTCGGGGTGGCGTGCGAGCGCCGCCGTGGCGATCCTGCCGAGGAGGGCCGCGAGGGAGACGCGCTCCTCCTCGCCCGACTCGTTGAGCGCGCGGCGCGCTTCGAGGAGCCGGGTCGCGTCCGCGTCGACCCAGCAGGTGGCGTCGGGGATCTCGCGGCGGCTGCGGGCGAGCTTCGCCGCCGTCGCGCCGCGGACCCCGGTGAGGGGGAAGCGGGTGCCCCGACTCCCCTGCCGCGCAGGCGGGTCGGCGGCGCGCTCGACGTCGGCGCGGAGGATGAGGCCCTCGGGTCCCGAACCGTCGATCCCGCGGAGGTCGACGCCGTGTTCGCGGGCGAGCCTGCGGACGAGCGGGGAGATCACCCTGGCGGTGCGGGGAGCGCCGGACGGTTCGGGCGCGGGCGCGGGCGCGGGCGCGGGCGGCGGCGTGCGCGGGCCGCCGTCGGGCGCGCCCGGACGCACGCGCCGCCTGCGGCGCTCGGCCGGGCGGGTGCCGTAGCCGACGAGGACGTTGCCCGAGGCGCCGTCCTCGGCCGGCTCCGCCTCGGCGGCCGGCTCCGCTTCGGCGGAGCGCTCGGCCGAGCCGACCGTCACCAGCGGGGCACCGACCGGGAGTTCGGCGCCCTCGGCCGCGTGCCGCGCGAGGACGGTGCCGGCGTACGGGCAGGGCACCTCCACCGTCGCCTTCGCCGTCTCGACCTCGACGACGGGCGCGTCGACCTCGATCCGCTCCCCCTCGTCGACGAGCCAGCGCACCACGGTCGCCTCGGTGAGCCCCTCGCCGAGGTCGGGGAGCGCGAACTCGCTCGCGGCGAGGTCGGGTTCGGTTCGCCGCGTGTCCTGTCCGGCCGTCATCGCGCCTCCCCCGGCGTCCACTCGCTCTCCCACTGGAGGCGTGCGACCGCGTCCAGCACCCGGTCGACGCCCGGCAGGTGGTGCTGCTCCAGCATCGGCGGCGGGTAGGGGATGTCGAATCCGGTGACCCGCAGCACGGGCGCCTCCAGGTGGTGGAAGCACCGCTCGGAGAGGCGCGCGGCGAGCTCCCCGCCGGGACCGCCGAACCCCTGCGCCTCGTGGACGACGACGGCGCGGCCGGTGCGGCGGACGGAGGCGGCCACCGTCTCCTCGTCGAGCGGCACGAGCGAGCGCAGGTCGACGACCTCCAGGTCCCAGCCCTCCTCGCGGGCGGCTTCCGCGGCCTGGAGGCAGACCGGGACCGAGGGGCCGTAGCCGATCAGGGTCGCCGAGGTGCCGGGCCTGCGCACCACGGCGCGCCCCAACTCCGGTACGGGCCGCGGGGATTCGGCGTCCCACGGCTCCTTCGACCAGTAGAGGCGCTTCGGTTCGAGGAAGACCACGGGGTCGTCGGAGGCGATCGCCGCGCGCAGCAGGCCGTAGGCGTCGGCGACGGTCGACGGGGTGACGACGTGGAGTCCGGGGGTCGCCGTGTAGTACGCCTCGGAGGAGTCGCTGTGGTGCTCGACGCCGCCGATGCCGCCGCCGTAAGGGACGCGGATGGTGAGCGGCATCGGCAGGGTGCCGCGGG
>NZ_AJTQ01000069.1 GCF_000262345.1 Streptomyces xiaopingdaonensis
GGTAGGCGAACGCGTCGAACTGCATCTCGACGACGGGGCGCAGCCCGTACATCGCCATCCCGATGGCGGCGCCGAGGATGCCGGCCTCGGCGAGCGGGGTGTCGGTGCACCGCTCGTCGCCGAACTCGGCGGCGAGCCCGTCGGTGATGCGGAAGACGCCGCCGAGGGTGCCGACGTCCTCGCCGAGCACGTGGACGGCCGGGTCCTCGGCGAGCGCGTCGCGCAGGGCGCGGTTGAGGGCGCGGCCGAGCGGGGTGGGCGGTGCGGTCTGCTGCGGGAGCGTCGCGGTCATCGGGGCCCTCCCTCGGCGGCCGCGGCGAGCTCCTCCTGCAACTGCGCCTGCTGCTGCTCGAGTTGCTGGGTGGGGCGGGCGTAGACGTGCGCGAAGAGGTCGGCCGGGTCGAGGGACGGTTCGGTGCGCATCCTGCCGCGCAGGTCGCTCGCGAACTCCTCGGCGGCGGCGCTGACCTGTGCCGCGTGCGCCTCGGTGAGCAGGCCGCGCGCCGTCAACTCGCGCTCCACGAGGGCGATCGGGTCGTGCGCACGCCAGGCGGCGACCTCGTCGTCCGCGCGGTAGCGGGTGGCGTCGTCGGCGTTGGTGTGGGCTTCCAGGCGGTAGGTGAGCGCCTCGACGAGGACGGGGCCGCCGCCCGAGCGGGCCCGGTCGAGCGCCGCGGAGAGGACCCGCCGCACCGCCGCCGCGTCGTTGCCGTCGACGAGGACGCCCGGGAGGCCGTAGCCGACGCCCTTGTGCGCGAGGCTCGGTGCCGCCGTCTGCTTGGCGAGCGGGACCGAGATGGCGAAGCCGTTGTTCTGGACGAGGAAGACGACGGGCGCCTGCCAGACGGCGGCGAAGTTGAGCGCCTCGTGGAAGTCGCCCTCGCTGGTGCCGCCGTCCCCGACGAGCGCGAGCACGGCGAGCTCGTCACCGGCGAGGCGCGCGGCGTGCGCGAGGCCGACGGCGTGCGGGAGTTGGGTGGCGAGCGGTGTCGAGAGCGGTGCGACGCGGGTGGCGCGCGAGTCGTAGCCGCTGTGCCAGTCGCCGCGGAGGAGGGAGAGTACCTCGACGGGGTCGACGCCGCGCGCGACGGCGGCGAGCGAGTCGCGGTAGCTGGGGAAGAGCCAGTCGTCCTCGGCGAGCGCGAGGGCCGCCGCGACCTGGCACGCCTCCTGGCCCGTCGAGGAGGGGTAGACGGCGAGGCTGCCCTGCTTCGTGAGCGCCGTCGCCTGCTCGTTGTAGCGGCGGCCCTTGGCGAGGTGCCCGTGGAGCGCGAGGAGTTCGGCGTCGTCGGGGGGTGCCGCGTCGCCGAGGAGGGCGGGGGGTGCGGGGAGCGGTTCGCTGCCGAGGACGCGGTAGGGGGTGTCCTGCGGGAGCAGCGAGGCGGCGTCGCCCGCGGGGCGCCATGCGGGAGGCGGGGCCGGGTGCGGACTCGATTGCTGTGCGCCTGAGCGGTCGAGGACCGTCATGGCACCTCCTCCTCCGGGTTGCTCCCCGGGCCGGGCCGCGGCCCGGGAACGGCGGGTGGGTCTGCGGGAGTTGGACGGGCGTCGGAGCGCCGCGAACGCGGTGCGTGACGAAAGGGCGGGGCCGTCGGTGGGGCGGGGTTTCGCGCCGGGGCGGCTGCCGGGTGGATTGATGCGGGACGGCGGGGCAGGTGCAGTGGAGGCGGAGCGGTTCCCGTCCGGTCGCGGGCGGGACGTTCTCCGTACCGATTGTTCGATCGACGGCGCAGTTTGGCCATGGCTCGCACCCGCATGTGGACAAGCGGCAGTCGGAGACGTCTGATGAGGGCAGAGCGTCCATACAGGGGAGGACAGGGGGCATGAGGGATGAACAGATGGCCAGGGGCAAGGCGGAGGGTCATCCCGATGTCGATCAACGGCCGGCGCCCAGAGCACTCGACGCCGTCGACCGCGACATCCTCCGGCTCCTCCGCGCCGACGGAAGGGCCTCGATACGCTCCGTAGCCGAGAGGGTCCACGTCTCCCGGGCCAATGCCTACGCGCGGATCAACCGCCTCATCGCGGACGGCGTGATCCGCGGCTTCGGCGCCCGGATCGACAACGAGCGGGCGGGGCAGGCGGCGTCCGCCTACATCACGCTGCGGATCGTCCAGGACTCCTGGCGCAGCGTACGGGAGCGGCTGCGGGAGCTGCCGGGCGCCGCGCACATGGCGCTCGTCGGCGGGGACTGCGACGTTCTGCTCCTCGTGCACGCACAGGACAACCGTGCGCTGCGGGACCTCGTCCTCACCCGTATCCAGGCGATACCCGAGGTGTTGAGCACGCGGACGCTGCTGGTCTTCGAGGAGAGCGAGCTGGAGTCGGGGCTGTGAAGGGCGCGGTCAGGTGGTGCGCAGGCCGGCGAACGCGGTGCGCACCACCGCGTCGGCGATCTCGTCGCTCGTCGCCTCCGCGCCCTCGCCCGCGCCGCGTTCGGGGCGGTACCACTCGACGATCGAGTTGATCATGCCGAAGAGGAGGCGGGTCGCGAGCCTCGGCTCCACGTCGGTGCGCAGGTCGCCCTCGTTCGCCGCCTCCTTGAGGAGGTCGGCCAGGCGCTGGTCGAAGTCGCGGCGGCGGGACATCGCCCAGCGCTCGGTGTCCGTGTTGCCCCGGACACGCAACAGCAGCGTGACGTAGGGAAGTTCGACGGTGAGTACCTCGACGGTGCGCCTCGTGACGTGCTCCAGCCGGTCGATCGCGCGGCCCTCGCGTGCCTCCGGCTCCTCGAGGACGCCGAAGATCCCGTCGAGGGCGCGGCTTATCGCCCGCCGCAGCAGGTCCTCCTTGCCGGGGACGTGGTGGTAGATCGACGACTTGGAGATGCCGGCCGCCTTGGCGAGGTGCTCCATCGAAGTGCCGTCGTAACCGCGTTCGTTGAAGACGCGGGCCGCGACGGTGAGGAGGGAGTCCGCCGTGTACGTGTCGCGCCGCGCTGGGGCGGGCTCGGCTTCACTCATACGCGTTCGGCACCTCCGGGGCGCGCACGCCGGGAGCGCACGCGGGGCGGGTCGCTCGGCTCGGGGTTCGGGCCGACCGATCATTCGGTGGCAGTATCCACCACGGGCCCCGCCGGACGCACACCCGCCGGTGTTGACGGGCGCGGGCCCGTCAGCCCGGACGTCCCGTGGAGACGGTGAGGTCGATGCGGTCCTTCGAGGGGTCGAACTCCTCGATCTGGTCGGGGCTCTGCTCCAGGACCGTGTCCTTGCCCCAGACGTTCTCGTCCTCGGTGCTGACCTCGCCGAGCTTCCAACCGGCCTTGCGGAGGCAGGACTTGACCGAGGAGAGGTCCTTCATCGTCAGGTCGGGGATGAGGACCTTGTTCTTGTCGCTGTAGCTGTCGGTGGCGTCCGTGCACTTGGTCGCGTCGATGGTGCGCGACTTGTCCGGGCCCTTGAACCGCTCGTCGGGGTCGGCCGGTTCGGCGTCGCCCGAGTCGTCCGAGTCCTTCGAGGCGCCGCCGCCCGAGTCGGTCGAGCCGCCGCCCGGCTCTGCGGGCTTCGCCGGCGGCGCGGGCCGTTCTCCCACGTCGTCGGTGCCGTCGAGGAGGCCGAGGACGAGGCCGCTGACCATGAGCGCCACCACACCCACCGTCGCGCCCACGATGAGCCCGGTGCGCTTCTTCTTCGGCGGCGGCCCCGGCGGGTGCATCGCGTACGGCGGCGGGGTGCCGGCACCGGGCTGCCCGTACGGAGGGGACGGGTACCCGGGCTGCTGCATCTCGGCCGGGCCGAAGCCGGGCGGGGTGCCGAACTGCTGCGGTGGCGGCGGGGTGCCCGCGTCGTTCACCGGCGGGAAGACGGACTGCCCGACGCCCGCGCCGCTGTTGGCCGGCGGACCCGCGCTGATGATGAGCGGGGCCGCGCCGCCTGCCGTGCCCGCGCCGACCCTCGCGCACTCCTCGTGCATCGACTCGGCGGACGGGAAGCGCTCGTTGGGGTTCTTCCGCAGAGTGCGCGCGACGAGCGCGTCGGCCGCCGGCGGAACCGTCTGGTTGATCGAGGAGGGCGCCACCGGCTCCTCCTGGACGTGCGCGTACGCGATCGCCAGCGGCGAGTCGGCGTCGAACGGGAGGCGGCCCGTGAGCAGTTCGAAGAGCATGATGCCGACCGAGTAGAGGTCGGAGCGCGCGTCCACCCCGCGCCCGAGCGCCTGCTCGGGCGAGAGGTACTGCGGGGTGCCGACGACCATGCCCGTCTGCGTCATCGACGTGACGCCCGACTGCATCGCACGGGCGATACCGAAGTCCATGACCTTGACCACACCGCGCCGGGTGATCATCACGTTCCCCGGCTTGATGTCCCGGTGGACGAGGCCCATCTCGTGGCTGACCTCCAGCGCGGAGAGGACGTCGCCGGTGATCTTCAGCGCCTTGTCGGCCGGCATCGCGCCGTGCTGCCCGATGTCCTCGTCGAGCACCGTGCGCAGGGGCTTGCCCTCGACGTACTCCATGACGATGTACGGGACCATCGCGCCGTCGATCTCGTCCTCGCCCGAGTCGAAGACGGAGACGATGTTGGCGTGGGTGAGCCGTGCGACGGACTGCGCCTCCCGCCGGAACCGCTCGCGGAACGACTGCTCCCTGCCGAGCTCCGTGTGGAGGGTCTTCACCGCCACCTGGCGGTCGAGGACCGAGTCGTGCGCGAGGTAGACGGAGGCCATGCCGCCGGCGCCGAGCAGCGACTGGAGGGTGAACCTCCCCCCGCCCACGCTGCGGCCGAGGTACTGGCCGGCCCCCTGTCCGCCGTCGTCGCTCATGTGACTGCTTCCCCCTCGGCGGCGCTGCCCCCGCGCAGGTATCTGTCGGGTGTCCGGGGACGCCCGAGTGATCCGGTAACCGTGATACGCGCCCAAGTCTGCCCCAGGGCATCGCTACGTCAAGTTCGTTGCCCGTTCCGTAACCGGATGCGCAGCCTGTGACGGGGCCTTCGTCACTGGGCGTAGAAGGGGCGGTGTACCCCCGTAGCCCCCTCGTCAGCGAACTTGCCAGCCGGGTGCCGCAGCCGATTTGATGGCTGCTCCGTCCCTGTCCGCACACCCCCCGCTTGGCTGTAACCTCCGTAGTCGCGGGGAGTGCAGACGAGAGCGCTGAGGACAGCGGCGGCACCAGCAGCGGAGCAGGCGAGGCGCCCGGCGTACCGCCCCCGCTGACCCGATAGCGACGGCGAGGACTGATGGCACAGACGCAGGGCGCCGGGCCCCCCGGGGACTCCGGCGCGACGGGCGGCTCCATGCCCGATTCGCCTGAGCTCTGGGGCAACAACGGCCTCGTCGGGGACGGCCGCTACCGGCTGGTCCGCCGGCTCGGGCGCGGCGGCATGGCCGAGGTGTTCGGTGCCGAGGACCTGCGCCTGGGACGCACGGTCGCGGTGAAGCTGCTCCGCTCCGACCTCGCGGAAGACCCGGTCTCCAAGGCGCGGTTCACGCGCGAGGCGCAGTCCGTCGCCGGGCTCAACCACCACGCCGTCGTCGCCGTCTACGACTCGGGCGAGGAGACGATCGGCGGCAACGTCACGCCGTACATCGTGATGGAGCTCGTCGAGGGCAGCACCATCCGCGACCTGCTGCTGAGCGCCGAGGCGCCGCCGGCGGACCAGGCGCTGATCATCGTCTCCGGGGTGCTGGAAGCGCTCGCCTACAGCCACCAGCACGGCATCGTCCACCGGGACATCAAGCCGGCGAACGTGATCATCACGCAGCAGGGCGCCGTGAAGGTGATGGACTTCGGCATCGCCCGGGCCCTGCACGGCGCCTCCAGCACCATGACCCAGACGGGCATGGTGATGGGCACCCCGCAGTACCTCTCCCCCGAGCAGGCGCTCGGCAAGACGGTCGACACCCGCTCCGACCTCTACGCCACCGGCTGCCTCCTCTACGAACTCCTCACCATGCGCCCGCCGTTCACAGGCGAGACGCCGCTCTCCGTCGTCTACCAGCACGTCCAGGACGACCCGCAGCTCCCCTCCGAGGTCTCGGACGCCGTGCCGCCCGAGCTGGACGGCCTGGTGATGCGCGCCCTCGCCAAGGAGCCGGACGACCGGTTCCAGACGGCCGAGGAGATGCGCGCCCTCACCCAGTACGCGCTCCAGATGCTCCACGAGCACGGCAGCCACACCGGCGGCGTCTGGAACACGGGCCCCGCGGGCGACAGCGCGGGGACCCCGCCGATGGGCGTCCCCGCGCCGCACCCGGCGCAGGGCGAGACCTCGCAGATGGGCGCCCCCCTCCTCGATCGCCCCGACCGCGACGACGGCGGCTTCGAGGGCGGCGCACGCCCCGGCGGCAAGGGCCGCGGCTCCGGCGTCAAGTACGCGCTCTTCGCGTTCGTCGCCGTGATCGCCGTCGCGGGCGTGCTCTTCTTCGCCTTCCCGCCCAGCGGCGACGACGACTCCAAGGACCCGAAGCCGACCCCTTCGAGCTCCGAGCCGAAGGACAAGGAGACCAGCGGGGAGCCGACTCCGACCCCCACGGAGACGGAGGAGGAGCAGCCCCCGCCGGACGACACCTGGGTCCCGCCCGACACCCCCACCGAGACCTGGCCGTCGGAGCAGCCCACCCAGCCGACCGAGGAGCCGTCGGAGCCCACGACGGACCCCGGGAGCAGCAGCGGCAACGGGGGCGGCAACGACGGCGGCGGCGACGGCGGCAACCCGCCGCCCGAGACCGACGACCCGCCGCCGACCGACGGCGGCGACGAGAGCGGCGGCGAGGAGAACCCCGAGGGGGGCGAGCAGCAGGGCGGCAACTGACCGCGGGCGCAAGCCGCTTGACAGCAACCGGAGCCGGTCCTTCCCGCAGGGCCGGCTCCGTCGCGTGTGCGTCGCTCCCTCCGGGGGCGCAGGTCGCCGTCTGTGCGCCCCTGAGTTGCCTCGTGTGTGACGTGTGTGACCTACGATGCGGCGCGTGCCGACCACTGAGCCCGAACTCGCCCCGCACACCGTCACCGAACTGCTGCGGCGGTACGGCGCGGGGGAGCCGCTCGACTGCGAGCGCGTGACGCACGGACTCCTCAACCGCGGCTACCGCGTGGAGACCACGGGCGGCCGCTACTTCCTCAAGCAGCACCTCGCCGCGGGCGGCCCCCCGCGCGCACGCAGCACCGCGGTCGCGGAGCGCGCGGGCTCGATCGAGGAACGCCACCGCGCGGCGGCGCGGCTCGGCGCGCTCGGCCTGCCCGTCGTCCCGGTCTGCGCCGACGCCGAGGGCCGCACCGTCCTCGCGCTCGGCGACCACTGCTACGCGCTCCACCCGTGGCTCGAAGGCCGCCACCGCTTCGGCACCGACCTCTCGCCCGCGCAGTGCCGCCGCCTCGGCGCCCTCCTCGGGCAGGTCCACCTCTGCCTCGCCGAGGTGCTCCCAGAACCGGCGACCGGCGCGGGGGCAAGGGGCGTGGGCCGCCGCGCCCGCGTCCCCGGCACACCCGCGCCCGCGGCGCCGGCGGACCCCGAGGAGACGGAGGCGCGCATCGCGGAGCTGCTCGCGCGCGCCCGGCGCAGCTCGCCGCGCGACAGCTTCGACGAGCTCGCCGAGCACCGCCTGCGGGAGCGCCGCCGCCTGCTGCGCCGCTACGCGGCCTGCCGTCCCGCGGACGCCGCCGCCGAGGCGGGCTGGGTGCACGGCGACTTCCACCCGCTCAACCTCCTCTACCCGCCGGAGAGTTCACCGCTCCCCGTCCGCGCGAGGAGGGCGTACGCGGGCGCACAGCGCACCGAGGAGCCGGGCCCGCTGGCGATCCTCGACTGGGACCGGATCGGCCTCGAACCCCCGGCCGACGAAGCCGTACGCGGCGCGCTGCTCTTCTTCCTGCGCGCCGACGGCACCCTCGACCTGCCCCGCGTCCGCGCGTACGCGGACGGGTACCGGCGTGCGTCCGGCGCCTCAGCGCGGGGGCTCGCCGCTGCGGTGCACCGGGTGTGGTGGGAGCGGCTCAACGACTTCTGGATGCTCCGCTGGCGGTACGAGCTCCACGACCCGCGCGCCGACCCGCAGTTCCCCGCCGCTTCCGCGCTCGTCGTCTGGTGGACGAGCCGGTACGAGGAGGTCGGGGCCGCGTTCTGCGGGAGCGGTGCGGGCCGACTCCCGCCGGAGGGCGTGTAGTCGGCTCACCGCTCCCGCTCGGCGCGCCTCCGGGCGACCCAGGCGGCGGCTTGGGAGCGGCGCTCCATGCCGAGCTTGGCGAGGAGCCCCGAGACGTAGTTCTTGATCGTCTTCTCGGCGAGGTGGAGCCGCTCGCCGATGGCCCGGTTGGTGAGCCCCTCGCCGATCAGGTCGAGGATGCGCTGCTCCTGCTCGGTGAGCGGCTCCGGCCGGGCGTCTCCGGCCGCGGGCCGACCGCCGTCGCGCAGCCGCCTCAGGACGCGGTGGGTCGCCTCCGGGTCGAGGAGGGAGCGGCCGGCCGCCACGTCGCGGACGGCGGTGAGGAGTTCGGTGCCGCGGATCTCCTTGAGGACGTACCCGGAGGCGCCGGCCATGATCGAGTCGAAGAGCGCCTCGTCGTCGGAGTACGAGGTGAGCATGAGGCAGCGGACGTGCGCGTCCCGCGAGCGGACCTCGCGGCAGACCTCGACGCCGTTGCCGTCCGGGAGGCGGACGTCGAGGACGGCGACGTCGGGGCGCACGGCCGGGATGCGCGCGAGCGCCTCGGCCGCCGTGCCCGCCTCGCCCACGACCTCCAGGTCCTCTTCCACGACGAGCATGTCGTGGAGGCCGCGGCGGACCACTTCATGATCGTCAAGAAGGAACACCCTGATTTGTCCTGTTTCGGGCACGGAGTCAGTCTCACATACTGATCCGCTCCTCACCCTTCCGTCGTTCGGCGGCCCGGGTTAACGTGCGAGTGTCCGCGGCTTGCGAGGCCGTGACCAGTGAAGTCCCTGCTCTGCGGCGACCGAGCCGGGTTCCGGCGAATAGTTGGATATCCGAGCAAAGTTGCAGGTCAGTCAGGTGTCATGCCTCTATGGAGTCATTGCCATGGCTGGGGCGTGCACCGACCGGAGCCGGGGCGACGGGCCGCGACCGGGACAGCAGTCACCGCTCGAATCCGTCTGCGCGCACCCCACCCCCGTGCGCCGCGCGGGAACGGGCGAGCCTCCCCCCGCCACCGGGCGGGGGAGCCCAAGGCGTCCGGTGACCCCGGAGGCCGGACAGGAAGAGGAGCACACGTGACCGTGGAGAGCACTGCCGCGCGCGAAGAGGCGCGCCGCAGCGGAACCGGAGGCAAGCGCGCCGCCGCTTCCGGCGAGCCGAGCACGTCCCGCAGCGCTTCGCCGGGAGGCGGCAAGGGACGCGCAGCGCAGGGCGCAGGCAACAAGCAGGGCGCAGCCAAGAAGAAGCCCGCGGCCAAGAAGGCCCCCGCGAAGTCGGGGAAGCAGGCGAAGGGTTCGGCGGCGCAGCCGGGCGGCGACGACTTCGTCCAGTTGCTCACCCCCGAGGGCGAGCGCGTCCACCACCCTTCGTACGACGTCGACCTCAGCGACGAGGAACTCCGCGGCCTCTACCGCGACATGGTCCTCACCCGCCGCTTCGACGCCGAGGCCACGTCGCTCCAGCGGCAGGGCGAACTCGGCCTCTGGGCCTCGCTCCTCGGCCAGGAGGCCGCGCAGATCGGCTCGGGGCGCGCGCTCCGCACGGACGACTACGTCTTCCCCACCTACCGCGAGCACGGCGTCGCCTGGTGCCGAGACGTCGACCCGACGCTCCTCCTCGGCATGTTCCGCGGCGTCAACAACGGCGGTTGGGACCCGAACACCAACAACTTCCACCTGTACACGATCGTCATCGGTTCCCAGGTGCTCCATGCGACGGGCTACGCCATGGGCGTCGCCAAGGACGGCGCGGACTCGGCCGTGGTCGCGTACTTCGGCGACGGCGCCTCCAGCCAGGGCGACGTCGCGGAGGCGTTCACCTTCGCCTCCGTCTACAACGCGCCGGTCGTCTTCTTCTGCCAGAACAACCAGTGGGCGATCTCGGAACCGACCGACCGGCAGACGCGGGTGCCGATCTACCGCAGGGCCGACGGCTTCGGCTTCCCCGGCGTCCGCGTCGACGGCAACGACGTCCTCGCCTGCCTCGCCGTCACCAAGGCGGCGGTCGAGCGGGCGCGCACGGGCGAAGGGCCCATGCTGATCGAGGCCTTCACCTACCGCATGGGCGCGCACACCACCTCGGACGACCCCACGCGCTACCGCACGGACGAGGAGCACGCCTCCTGGGAGGCGAAGGACCCGATCGCGCGCCTCCGCGGCTACCTGGAGCGCGAAGGCCGCGCCGACGAGGCGTACTTCGCCGCCGTCGAGGAGGAGAGCGAGGCGATGGGCAAGCACGTGCGCGAGGCGATCCGCACCATGCCCGACCCGGACACCATGGCCATCTTCGAGAACGTCTACGCCGACGGGCACGCCCTCGTCGACGAGGAGCGCGCCCAGTTCGCGCGCTATCTCTCCTCGTTCGCCGACGCACCGGCCGCCGGGTCCACGCAGGGAGGCCACTGATGGCTGCCACCACCGCACCGGCGGCGCGCAAGCTGCCGATCGCGAAAGCGATCAACGAGTCGCTCCGTGCCGCGATGGAGGCCGACCCGAAGGTCCTCGTGATGGGCGAGGACGTCGGCAAGCTCGGCGGCGTCTTCCGGGTCACCGACGGGTTGCAGAAGGACTTCGGCGAGGAGCGGGTGATCGACACCCCGCTCGCCGAGTCCGGCATCGTCGGGACGGCGATCGGTATGGCGCTGCGCGGCTACCGCCCCGTCGTGGAGATCCAGTTCGACGGCTTCGTCTTCCCCGCGTACGACCAGATCGTGACGCAGCTCGCGAAGATGCACGCGAGGGCGCTCGGCAAGGTCAAGGTCCCCGTCGTCATCCGGATCCCGTACGCGGGCGGCATCGGCGCCGTCGAGCACCACAGCGAGTCGCCCGAGGCGCTCTTCGCGCACGTCGCCGGGTTGAAGTGCGTGTCGCCCTCCAACTCGGCCGACGCGTACTGGATGCTGCGCCAGGCGATCGAGTGCGACGACCCGGTGATCTTCTTCGAGCCGAAGCGGCGGTACTGGGAGAAGGGCGAGGTCGACCCGGCCGCCATCCCGGGGCCCCTGCACCAGGCGAAGGTCGCGAAGGAGGGCACGGCGCTCACGCTCGCGGCGTACGGGCCGATGGTGAAGGTCTGCCTGGAGGCGGCGGCCGCGGCCGAGGAGGAGGGCAACTCCCTCGAGGTGGTGGACCTGCGGTCGATCTCGCCGATCGACTTCGACACCGTGCAGCGGTCGGTGGAGAAGACCCGCCGGCTGGTGACGGTGCACGAGGCACCGGTCTTCCTCGGCTCGGGGGCCGAGGTCGCCGCGCGCCTCACCGAGCGGTGCTTCTACCATCTGGAGGCCCCCGTGCTGCGGGTCGGCGGCTTCCATGCGCCGTATCCGCCCGCCCGGTTGGAGGACGAGTACCTGCCGGGTCTCGACCGGGTGCTTGATGCCGTCGACCGTGCGCTGGCGTACTGAGGACCGGGAGAGTCGCGATCATGACCGTTACTTCGACCGCTGCTGAAGCCTCCCCGCGTATCCGCGAGTTCAGGATGCCCGACGTGGGTGAGGGGCTGACCGAGGCGGAGATCCTCAGCTGGCACGTGCAGCCGGGCGACACCGTCGCCGACGGGCAGATCGTCTGCGAGGTGGAGACCGCCAAGGCGGCGGTCGAACTCCCCATCCCGTTCGACGGACAGGTCGCGGAGGTGCGGTTCGAGGAGGGCGCCACGGTCGATGTCGGCACGCCGATCATCACCGTGGACACCGACCCGTCGGCCGGGCCCGAGCCCGCCGCCGAGCCCGCCGCCGAACCGGCCCCCGAGCCCGAGGCGGAGGGCGGCGAGCGGCAGCCGGTGCTCGTCGGGTACGGCGTCTCGCAGTCGGCGACGACGCGCCGCCCGCGCAAGCCGCAGGCGAACGGCCAGGCACCCGCCGCCGAGCCGCAGCCCCAGCCCCCGGCCCCCGAACCGCAGCCGGCCCCGCCGCAGCAACAGGCGGCGGGCGAGCGCCCGTTGGCGAAGCCCCCGGTACGCAAGCTCGCCAAGGACCTCGGCGTCGACCTCGCCGCCGTCGCCCCCACCGGACCCGACGGCGTCGTCACCCGCGAGGACGTGCACGCCGCTGCCGAGACCCGGCGCACGGCGGCGGAGCCGCAACCGGAACCGGAACAGCCGCGCAGCGCGGCGCCCGAGGCGGCGCTGCCGCCGCAGCCGAGCGAGCGGGAGACCCGCGTTCCGGTACGGGGCGTGCGCAAGGCGACGGCGCAGGCGATGGTCGGCAGCGCCTTCAGCGCGCCGCACGTGACGGAGTTCGTCACCGTCGACGTCACCCGTACCGTCAAGCTGGTGCGGGAGTTGAAGGAGGACCCGGACCTCGCGGGCGTCCGCGTCAACCCGCTGCTCTTCGTCGCCAAGGCGTTCCTCCTCGCGATCCGCCGCCACCCGGAGGTCAACGCGAGCTGGGACGAGGAGCGGCAG
Source organism: Streptomyces xiaopingdaonensis (assembly GCF_000262345.1). Lineage (GTDB taxonomy): Bacteria > Actinomycetota > Actinomycetes > Streptomycetales > Streptomycetaceae > Streptomyces > Streptomyces xiaopingdaonensis. The sequence continues at coordinate 12,496 of NZ_AJTQ01000069.1, forward strand.
GAGATCGTCCGCAAGCACTACGTCAACCTCGGCATCGCCGCGGCCACCCCGCGGGGGCTGCTCGTCCCCAACATCAAGGACGCGCACGCCAAGACGCTCCCCGAACTCGGCGGCGCCATCGCGGAGTTGGTCACCACGGCACGCGAGGGCAGGACGACGCCCGAGGCGATGCAGGGCGGCACGGTGACCATCACCAACGTCGGCGTCTTCGGCGTGGACACGGGGACGCCGATCCTCAACCCCGGCGAGTCCGCGATCCTCGCCTTCGGGCAGATCAAGGAACAGCCCTGGGTGCACAAGGGCAAGGTGAAGCCGCGCCACGTCACCACGCTCGCGCTCTCCTTCGACCACCGGCTCGTCGACGGTGAACTCGGCTCCCGGGTGCTCGCCGACACGGCCGCCGTACTGGAGCGTCCGAAGCGTCTGATGACCTGGAGCTGAGCACCCACCGCCCGCGGGGCCCGGTCACTCGGTCTTGGGTTCAAGGGGTCGTCGCAACACCACTTGGTTTTAGGTGGTGAGTAGGTCACGTAGACGCTCGGCTGGGGTATCCCAGTCGAGCGTCTTGCGTGGGCGGCCGTTGAGTTCCTGGGCGACGTGTTCGAGGTCTTCGGGGCTGTGGACGCCCAGGTCGGTCCCTTTCGGAAAGTACTGCCGCAGCAGCCCGTTGGTGTTCTCGTTCGAGCCGCGCTGCCAGGGCGAGGCCGGGTCGCAAAAGTAGACGGGCATGTCGGTGGCCGTGCTGAACTGCTTGTGGCGTGCCATCTCGCTGCCCTGGTCCCTGGTGAGGGAGCCACGCAGGTGGGCGGGCAGGGTCTGGATGGTGGCGACCAGGCCGTCGCGGACGGTCTCGGCGTCGTGGGCTCCGCCCGGCAGGTGGACCAGCATCGTGTAGCGGGTGGAGCGTTCGACCAGGGTGGCGATCGCGGAGCGGCCACCCGCGCCGACGATCAGATCGCCTTCCCAGTGACCGGGCACGGCCCGGTCCTCGATGCCGGCGGGACGGTCGCTGATCATCACCATGGGGTCGAGGAACCGCGGGGTGCGCCGCTGGGGGTCCCGGCGTGGTTTGCGGCGGGTCCGGCCAGAGCGGATGGCTGCCTGCACTTCCCGTTTCAGGCCGCCACGGGCCTGGAAATACAGCGCCTGGTAGACCGTCTCCACGCTCACCCGCATACTCTCGTCGTCGGGATGCTCCTTGCGTAGAGCGTGGCAGATCTGCTCTGGCGACCACCGCCGGCGAAGTTTGTCCTTCACGAAGCGGCGCAGCCGTCCCTCACGCAGCAGCCTGCGCTCCTTGGGCCGGGGTCTGCGCGCTGCCGCGGCGCGGTGGGCGGCGTAGGGCTGGTAGCCCTCGCTGTCGGAGTTCTGGTCGATCTCCCGCTTGATCGTGCTCGCCGGCCTTCCCAGGGCCCGCCCGATCGCCCGCAGTGACTGACCCGCAGCGCGAAGATCACGGATCTTCTCGCGCTCGGTGAGCGTCAGGAACCGCGGGTGAAGCTGCTTCTCCAGGGCCGTCAGGCCCACCGGTGGCGTGGTCACACCGCCCATCGTGACGGTCCCCGTGGTGTAGTCGACACGGCGGCCGTCGGCGTAAGTGCGCGTAGTGGCGGTCTTCTTGACGCCCCAGTCCCAGTCCCTGGCCGTGCGCTCGTTCACACCGACCTGTCGGGCCGCCACCCGGCGTGCGACACCGTCGGCCCGAAGCCGCTCGTACTCGTCACGCCCGGGGTGCCGGCGCGGCAGGCGCACCGAATTCCGTCCGGCCTTCCGGGCCCAGCTGAAGGCAGTGTTCCGGTTCACCCCCAGCTCACGTGCCACCACGGTCACGTTCCCCACGGCATCCAGCCGCGCCAGGAAACGCTCCCTCAACTCCGCAAGATCATCGCGCACAACGGCCACGGTCCTCGCAACTCCCACAGATCGCGGGTGTTGCGAGGACCGTTAGAACCCAAGCACCGCGTGCGGGCCCCGCGTGTGTGTCCGGGCGCCCGCGCGGACACCGGAAGTCCGCATCGCGGACGGCGCAGCCCGGGTATACGTGTTGTATCTATGATGTGCGCATGCCTTCGTCGACCCTCCGGAAACCACCCGCGGCCGAGCGGGTCTACGCGCACGTCAAACAGGCCGTCCTGGAGCGGCGCTACGAGGGCGGGGTGCTCCTCACCGAGGGCGAACTCGCCGAGGAGATCGGCGTCTCGCGCACCCCCGTGCGCGAGGGGCTGCTGCGGCTGGAGGCCGAGGGGCTGATCAAGCTCTACCCGAAGAAGGGCGCGCTCGTCCTGCCCGTCTCCGCGCAGGAGGTCGCCGACGTCGTCGAGACCCGCCTCCTCGTGGAACAGCACGCCGTGCACGCCTCGATCCCGCTCTCCGGCACCCTCGCCGAGCGCCTGGAGACGCACCTCGCCGAGCAGCGCCGCTGCGCGGACGAGGGGGACCTGCACGCCTTCGCCGTGAGCGACCGCTGCTTCCACGCCGAACTCGTCCGCACCACGGGCAACGACATCCTCGTCCGCATCTACGACCAACTCCGCGACCGCCAACTGCGCATGGGCGTCGCCATGATGCACGCGCAGCCCGAGCGGATAGCGAAGAACCTCACGGAGCACCGGGAGATCTACGAGGCGCTCACGGACGGCGACGCGGACGCCGCGGCGCAGGCGGTACACCGGCACATCAGCCGCGTCCGGCAGCTCGTCGGCGCCGGGAAGAGGGAAGCTTGATGAGCGAGGTCAGCAAGGGGTCGCGGGCGGCGCAGGGCATGGGCACGCCGGACGGCGCCAACGCGTCCGACGACGACGGGAGTTCGGGCCCGCGCGACGCGGGCACACCCCCGGGCCCCGGCGGCGCCGGCGGCAAGTCGGGGAGCGCGGGAAGCTCCGGGAGCGCGGGCGCCTTCCCCGGGCGCCTGCCGGGCGAGCCGCCCGGCGGCGCCAAGGCCGTCGCCGTGTGGGGGATCGGCGTCGCCGTCTACTTCGTCGCCGTCACCTACCGCACCAGCCTCGGCGTCGCCGGGATCGACGCCGCCGACCGCTTCGGCATCAACGCTTCGGCGCTCTCCACCTTCTCCATCCTCCAACTCCTCGTGTACGCGGGGATGCAGATACCGGTCGGCCTGCTCGTCGACCGCTGGGGCACCAAGCGCATCCTCACCCTCGGCGTGGTCCTCTTCACGCTGGGCCAGTTCGGCTTCGCCTTCTCCGACTCGTACGCCATGGCGCTCGGCTGCCGCGCCCTGCTCGGCTGCGGCGACGCGATGACCTTCATCGGCGTACTGCGCCTCGGCGCCCGGTGGTTCCCCGCGCGGCGGGGCCCGGTGGTCTCGCAGATCGCGGCGCTCATCGGGATGGCGGGGAACCTGGTGACGACGCTCGTCCTCGCGCGCGTCCTGCACCAGTTCGGGTGGACGCCGACGTTCGCGGGGAGCGCGGCAGGGGGCGTGCTGATCCTGCTCCTGGTCCTCTTCTTCCTCAAGGACCACCCGCCCGGGCACGAGCCGCCCCCGGTCCCCAAGTCGGCGCGCGGCGGCCGGCGTTACGTCGCGCGGCAGATCGCGGACACCTGGCGGGAGCCGGGGTCGCGGATCGGGATGTGGGTCCACTTCACCACGCAGTTCCCCGGGATGGTCTTCCTGCTGCTGTGGGGGCTGCCGTTCCTCGTCGAGGCGCAGGGGCTCTCGAGGGAGGCGGCGGGGATGCTGCTGACGCTCGTGGTCCTCGTCAACATGTGCGTCGGGCTCGTCTTCGGGCAGGTGATCTCGCGGCGGCACACGGCGCGGTTCCCGCTCGTCTTCGGCACCGTCGGCGTCACGGCGGCGCTCTGGGGGACGGCCGTCTACTGGCCGGGGCAGACGCCGCTGTGGGTGCTCGTCGTCCTCTGCCTTCCGCTCGGCGCCTGCGGGCCCGCCTCCATGGTCGGCTTCGACTTCTCCCGTCCGGCCAACCCGCCGGAGCGGCAGGGCACCGCCTCCGGCATCGTCAACATGGGCGGCTTCACGGCCTCCATGACGACGCTGCTCCTCATCGGCGTCCTCCTCGACCTGACGGGGGACAACTTCCGGATCGCCTTCTCCTGCGTCTTCGTCATCCAGGCGTTCGGCGTCTCGCAGATCCTCCGCCTCCGCCGGCGCACGCTGCGCCGGGAGCACGAGCGCCGGACGGCGAGCCGGGTCGAGGCGGTGCACGTGCCGGCGTGAACGCCGGGGCGCAGGGGGCGCGTTGGGGATCCGGGGCGCGGAGGCCCGCCGCCCACCGGTCGGCGGTGCGGCGGCGGGGCCGTCACGGCGTGACGGAGAAGTTTTCCAGGATCGCCCCGGCGAGCTCCGCGTCGCCCTCCGTCTTGACCTGCTCGGCGACGGCGGAGGGCCGCACCCTGCCGCACGCGAGGCGCACGTACGTCTCCCAGTCGAGCGAGAAAGTGACGAGCGGGCCCAACGAGGGGCTGCCGTCGACGGTGGCGCGGCCCTCCTTGTCGACGCGCACCGTCTGCATGAACTCGACGGGCCCGCTGACGTCGAAGACGACCGCGCTGCCCGCAGGGGCCGCCGCACGCTTGGCGACGACGACGGGGAGGCCGCGCACGAGTTCGTCCTTGGCGAGGTGCGCGCCCGGCGAGTCGAGGTTGCCCGGCTTCCCCAACGCGCGGCGGATGTCCTGCTCGTGGACCCAGACGTCGAGGACGCGGGTGAGCAGTGCCTGTTCGAGGGTGACGTCCGGCTTGCCGGGGAGGACGTTGCGCACCTCCGTGTCCGGCGCGCGCTTCTCGTCGCGGAGTTGGCGGGAGCGGCGGATGATCGTGTACTCCAGCTCGGAGGTCATCTCCGGGCCCGTGTGGTGCCGGCGGGTGTCGACCTGAATCTCCATGTGCCGGCTCAGGTCGGACTGCACGTGGTAGAGGTCGCTCGGCAGGGTGTGGATCGGCCGCGGGTCGCCGAGTAGTTCGCACTCGATGCCGATGATGTGCGAGACGACGTCGCGTACCGACCAGCCGGGGCATTCGGTCGCCCGGTTCCACTCGCCCTCGGCGAGCGGGGTGACCAGTTCGGATATGGACTCGATGGAGTGCTTCCAGGCTTCTGTGGCAGGCTCAAGACTTGGGTGGTCGGTCACGAGACCCCTCGGCGGTACGGATCGTTCGCGGTCTGGGTGCTCTCAAGTTACTGTGCGCACCGGCACCCCGGCAGTGCTTTCGGCCCACGATGCCAGGCGCGGTCCCGGGGCGTCCCCGGGTGCCTGTCTCTTCGGCGGTCGGTAGCTGTCCGCCGCATTATCCCTCACTCGTACGAGTG
>NZ_AJTQ01000070.1 GCF_000262345.1 Streptomyces xiaopingdaonensis
CCCGTCGGGGTGCTCCGACGGGCGTTCAAGTGACCGTGGTGCGGCGGGAGTCGGACGTCGAGCGAGGCGCTCGGACGGCCGTGGGGGCGGCCCGCGCGGTCCGCGGCGTCGCCGGCAACGGCCTCCGTGGAGCCTGGCGTTCGCCCCGCGGGTGCGGCGTCAGCCGGCCGGTGTGAAGAAGGTGGCGAGGCAGGACGCGAGCATCGCCGGGTCCTCGGCGCCGCACAGCTCCCTCGCCGAGTGCATCGAGAGGATCGCCACCCCGACGTCGACGGTGGCGATGCCGTGCCTCGCCGCCGTGATCGGGCCGATCGTGGTGCCGCAGGGCATCGCGTTGTTGGAGACGAAGGACTGCCACGGCACCCCGGCCCGGTCGCAGACCTCGGCGAAGAGGGCGCGTCCCCGACCGTCCGTCGCGTACCGCTGGTTGACGTTGACCTTGAGGATCGGGCCGCCGTTCGGCAGCGGGTGGTGGCCCGGTTCGTGCCGCTCGGCGTAGTTGGGGTGCACGGCGTGCCCGGTGTCGGAGGAGAGGCACCAGGAGCCCGCGAGCGCCCGTGCGACGTCCTCGGCCGTGCCGCCGCGTGCGCGCACCGAGCGCTTCAACACGCCGCCGAGCAGGGGGCCTTCGGCGCCCGTGTCGGCCTGGCTGCCGTTCTCCTCGTGGTCGAAGGCGGCGAGCACCGGCACCGACTGCGGGCTGCCGCCGTCCCCGACGGCCGCGAGCAGCGCGGCGACCCCGGCGTGCACGGAGAGGAGGTTGTCCATCCGCGGCCCCGCGAGCAGTTCGCGGTCCCGGCCGAGATAGGCGGGCGCCTCGACGCTGTGCGCCATCAGGTCCCAGCCGCCGATCTCCTCGGCGGCCACGCCCGACTCGTCCGCGAGGAACCGCAGCAGGTCGCCCTCCTGGGGCTTGCCGAGGCCCCACACGGGCGTCATGTGGCGCTGCCTGTCGAGCTTGAGCCCGTCGTTGACCTGGCGGTCGAGGTGGATGGCGAGCTGCGGTACGCGCAGCAGCGGCCGGTCGACGGAGACGAGCCGCGTGGTGCCGTCACGGAGCGAGAGGCGGCCGGCGAGGCCGAGGTCCCGGTCGAGCCAGCTGTTGAGGAGCGCACCGCCGTAGACCTCCACGGCGACCTGCCGCCACCCCTCGGCACCGGTGTCGGGGATCGGCTTGACGCGCAGGTTGGGCGAGTCGGTGTGCGCTCCCACGATCCGGAACGGCGCGGCGGGCGCCGTCCCCTCCGCGACGTACCAGGCGAGGAGCGCGCCGCCGCGCAGCACGTACTTGCCCCCGGGCGAGGCGTCCCACGCGTCGACCTCGCCGAGCTCGACGAATCCTGCGGCACGCAGCCGTTCCGCGGCGGCTGCCACGGCGTGGTACGGGGAGGGCGAGGCCGCGAGATAGGACGCGAGGTCGTCGGTGTGAACGCGGTCGAACTGGTGGGAAGTGCTCATGCGGGCAAGCCTACGACCGGGCGGTTTCGACGGGGCGGGGGGCGGCACGACGGAGGCCCGCACCCTGCGCGGGGGTGCGGGCCCCTGGACCCGTCGGTGCTCCGGCCCGGAGGGGGAAGCGGCCGGTGCGGAGTTTCAGGTCCGGCTGTTGTCGGTCGGGCGGTTCAGAACGCGGCCTCGTCGAGCTCCATGACGGAGAGGTCGACCTCGTCCGCGATGGCGCGCTCCGCGGCGACGTGCGGCAGCACGGTCCCGGCGAAGAGCTTCGCGGCCTCGATCTTGCCCTGGTAGAACGCCTTGTCCTTGCCGGAGGCGCTGCCGACCTTCTCGGCCGCGACGGCGGCACCGCGCACCAGCAGGTACCCGACGACGACGTCGCCCGCCGCGAGGAGGAACCGCGTGGTGTTGAGGCCGACCTTGTAGATCGACTGGGCGTCCTTCTCGGTGGCGGCGAGGTCGGTGAGCATCGTCCCGACGATCGCCTCCAGTTCGCCGGCGGCCCGGCCCAACTTCTCGCGGGCTCCGGCGAGTTCCTCGCCGCCCCTGCCGTCGGCGAGGAACTTCTTGATCTCCTCGGAGAGGGAGGTGAGCGCCGCGCCCTGGTTGCGGACGACCTTCCGGAAGAAGAAGTCCTGCCCCTGGATCGCGGTGGTGCCCTCGTAGAGGGTGTCGATCTTGGAGTCCCTGACGTACTGCTCGATCGGGTAGTCCTGGAGGAAGCCCGAGCCGCCGAGCGTCTGGAGTGACTGCACGAGCTGCTCGCCTGCCTTCTCCGAGCCGTACCCCTTGACGAGCGGCAGCAGCAGGTCGTTCATGGCGTGCGCGGCCGAGGCGTCCTCGCCTGCCGCCTCCTTCACCGCGATCTCGTCCTGCACGGAGGCGGTGTAGAGCACGAGGGAGCGCATGCCCTCGGCGTACGCCTTCTGCGTGAGCAACGAGCGGCGCACGTCCGGGTGGTGGGTGATGGTGACGCGCGGCGCCGTCTTGCCCGGGTTGGCGAGGTCGGCGCCCTGGACCCGCTCCTTGGCGTACTCCAGCGCGTTGAGGTAGCCGGCGGAGGCGGTGGCGATCGCCTTGGTGCCGACCATCATCCGCGCGAACTCGATGATCTTGAACATCTGGCGGATGCCGTCGTGCTTCTCGCCGAGGAGCCAGCCCTTGGCCGGGCCGTTGGCGCCGAAGGTCATCTCGCAGGTGTTGGAGACCTTCAGGCCCATCTTGTGCTCGACGTTGGTGGCGTAGACGCCGTTGCGCTCGCCGAGCTCGCCGCTGTCCCAGTCGAAGTCGTACTTCGGCACGACGAAGAGGCTCAGGCCCTTGGTGCCCGGGCCGTGGCCCTCCGGGCGGGCGAGGACGAAGTGCACGATGTTCTCGGACATGTCGTGCTCACCGGAGGTGATGAACCGCTTCACGCCCTCGATGTGCCAGGTGCCGTCGGCCTGCTCGACGGCCTTGGCGCGGCCCGCGCCGACGTCCGAGCCCGCGTCCGGCTCGGTGAGCACCATGGTGGAGCCCCACTGCCGCTCCGCCATCAGCTTGGCGATCTTCTTCTGCTCCTCGGTGCCCTCGTCGTGGAGGACGCCGGCGAAGGCCGGGCCGGAGGCGTACATCCACACCGCGGGGTTGGAGCCGAGGATCGTCTCCGCGAACGCCCAGAGCAGGGAGCGCGGCGTCGGGGTGCCGCCGATCTCCTCCGGGATGCCGAGGCGCCACCACTCGGCGTCCATGTACGCCTGGTAGCTCTTCCTGAACGACTCGGGGACGGGGGCCGTGTTGGTCTCCGGGTCGAAGACGGGCGGGGTGCGGTCACCCTCCTCGTACGAGGCGGCCAGCTCGTTCTCGGCGAGGCGGGAGATCTCGCTCAGGATGCTCTTGGCGGTCTCGACGTCCATCTCGGCGAACGGTCCGGTGCCGTACACCGATTCGCGGCCGAGGACCTCGAAGAGGTTGAACTCGATGTCGCGCAGATTCGATTTGTAGTGCCCCATGGCAACGGCTCCGTAAGGCTCGTGCGGTGTGTACAAGATGGACTTCGATGATGCTACCCGCCGGTAATAAGAAGCAACCCCTCGCCGTCCATCTGTGACTCGTTACTCTTTCCGCATGTACGGCTATGACCAGACGGGCTCGACGGGCTACGGCTACGCACCCCCCGGGCAGCAGGGGTACCCGGGCCAGCCGGGCCCGCAGCAGGGCCAGCAGTACATGGGCCAGCCCGACCCCTACGCGCAGCAACACGACGTCTACGCACAGCAACAGGCTCCGCTCTACCCGGAACCGGCGCCGGCCTCCCTCCAGGAGGCGGTCCAGAGCTTCGCCAACGGCGTGCTGCTCGCCGAGGACTTCCAGGCAGTCTTCTCGACCTCGAAGGTCTACTGCCCCCGCGGCGACAACCCCGGCTTCCTCGCGCTCCAGAACAGCCAGCAGCCGGTGATCCCGATGTTCAGCACCCTCAAGGAGCTGCGCAGGTACGCGGGCAAGGAGTCCAAGCACTTCACCATCACGGGCGCCGAGGTCCTCGACCTCCTCCCGCCCGGATACGGCTTCGTCCTCGACATGGAGTCCGCACACCGCGTCGTCTTCGACGCGAAGGCGGTGGAGGAGATGGTCGACTTCGCGATGCGGCGCATGTACGGCTGACGCCTGCGGGGCGAACTCCCTTTGTACGTCGCCTGCTCAGCCGGTGTCCCGGCGGCGCCGTCGCAGATGTGCGAGGTGCTCGCTGATCTCCTCGCCTAGGAGATCGGCTCTGCGGATGAGCGCGGCGAGGCTCTCGGGGTCGTCCGCCTCGGTCCCGTCCGCGTCGCCCTCCGCCTCCTCCTCGGGCCGAGGCGGGGTCACCGCGCTTCGGGCGCGCTGAGCAGCGCCGTCGCCAGCTTCCGCGCCGTACTCGCGTTGCACCGCCCGAGGTCCACGAGCGCCGGCATCCCCGACGGCCACGGCGCGACGTCCACCGTCAGCGAGGGCAACAGCACCCCGGCGTGCGCCAGCGCCCGCGCCAACTCCTCGCGTGCGCACTCGGCTTGGTCCTCCGTGTCACCGATTCCGTGCATCAGCAATTCCTCCTGTGGTGGCGTCTGTACGGAGTTACATGTTGTACTCCGATGGTTACCGTGTGCGCTCGCTCGCAACAGGGGCTGAGAGTTCCAAACCAGGTTGGAAGGTCGGGGGGAGGGCGTGGACGAAGCTGCAAAAGAGGGGCTCGACGGCTTCAAGTGGTTCGGGGAAGAAGTGCGCGCGGCGCGGGTGCACGCGGGAATGACGCAACGGGAGCTTGCCGAAGCGCTCAACTACCAACCGCCGTACGTCAGTAAGGTCGAGAGTGGCGCCCAACTGGGCAGTGAGCAGTTCGCCCGCGGTTGTGACCGCATCTTCAACACGGCAGGGTGGTTCGTCAGGCTGCGCGAGCGAGTAAAAGGGCGGGGCCACCCCGAATGGTTCGAGCCCTACCTGAAGATGGAGGCCCAGGCCGCCAGCATCCTGGACTACAGCACCAACCTGATCATGGGAGTGCTGCAGACGCCGGAGTATGCGTCCGCTGTCTTCCGTGGTGCTCTTCCGCGGTCGTCGGACGAGGAGATCGACGAGCGAGTGCAGGCCCGCAGGCGCCGCCACGAGGTTCTTGACCGGGACACCGCACCCCTGCTCTGGGTCGTGCTGGACGAGTGTTGCCTACGGAGACCGATCGGTGGCTCCGAGGTGATGGAAGCGCAACTCGCACACCTACTGTGTGAGTCGGAGTCGCCACACGTGACGGTCCAGGTCTTGCCGTTCGCATCCGGTGCACCTCCCGCAGCGGAGAGCTTCACACTGCTGACGTTCGCGGACGGGACGTGCATGCTGTACGAAGAAGCTCTCAACGGAGGGCGTTTGATCGATTCGGTTTCCAAAGTTGGTGCGGCGACTGAGACTTATGCACGGTTGCGAGCTGATGCCTGCTCGCCCGAAGAGTCAAAGTTGCTGATCCGACGGGCGAAAGAGGAGCACGCGCGATGAATAGGAAGTCCCCTCTTCCCCCCGGAGAGTGGATCAGGTCGTCGTACAGCAGCGGTAACGGAGGACAGTGCGTCGAGGTGGCTACCGCAGGTTCTCCTGTCCCTGTGCGTGATTCCAAGGAGGTCGGTGGGCCGGTTCTCCTCTTCGGCGCGTTCGGCTGGTCCCGCTTCGTATCCGCCCTCAAACAGGGCGAGTTGAGCGCCTGACCGGCATCGCGACCCCGTGGAGCCCCCGACCACGTCGGGGGCTCCACGCATGTCCGCCCCGCTCGACACAAGTTGAGTGTTCAACTACCTTGGTGGTCGACCCCAGGAGGAGGCCCCCATGCCAGCCATCACCGTGGAGAACCCGCTCAGCCTGCCCCGCGTCGTCGCCACCTCCGAACAGGCCGCCGCCGCACGGCCGGTGAGAGCCGTCACCACGGCGCCGAAGGGGTACGAGGGCGAGGGCTTCCCGGTGCGCAGGGCGTTCGCCGGGATCGACTACCGGCACCTCGACCCGTTCATCATGATGGACCAGATGGGAGAGGTGGAGTACGCGCCCGGCGAGGCGAAGGGCACCCCCTGGCACCCGCACCGCGGCTTCGAGACCGTCACCTACCTCCTCGACGGCACCTTCGTCCACCAGGACTCCGAGGGCGGCGGCGGCACGATCAACGACGGCGACACCCAGTGGATGACGGCCGGGTCCGGGCTCCTCCACATCGAGGCGCCGCCGGAGGAACTCGTCGTCACCGGCGGCCTGTTCCACGGCGTCCAGCTCTGGGTGAACCTCCCCGCCGCCGACAAGATGAAGGACCCGCGCTACCAGGACATCGGCGGCGGCCAGGTCAAGCTCCTCACCACCGCGGACGGCGGCGCGCTCCTCCGCGTCATCGCAGGCGAACTCGACGGCCACGAGGGCCCGGGCGTCACGCACACGCCGATCACGCTGCTCCACGCCACCGTCTCCCCCGGCGCCGAGATCACCGTCCCCTGGCGCCGCGAGTACAACGCGCTCGCGTACGTCCTCGCCGGACGCGGCTCCGTCGGCACCGAGCACCGCCCCGTCCACCTAGGCCAGACCGCCGTCTTCGGCTCCGGCGAGTCGCTCACCGTCCGCGCCGCCGACTCCCAGGACGCGCACACCCCCGACCTGGAGGTCCTCCTCCTCGGCGGCCGCCCGCTCCGCGAACCGATGGCCCACTACGGTCCGTTCGTCATGAACAGCCACGCCGAACTCGCGGCGGCCTTCGAGGACTTCAAGGCGGGACGGCTGGGGCGTGTTCCGGCCACTCGGGTCTGAGACGGTCGACTCCGCTCCGTAGCGCGCGAATGAGCCCCGGCGCCGCAAGGACGGCGCCGGGGCCCTTCCGTGCCGATCCGGAGAACCGGTCGTGAGCGCAACCGAACAGGCGCCGGGCTCTCCCGACCTGCGGTGCGCCGACCACCAGCGGTAACGGCGAGCCCGTTCGAAGAGTGCGGAGGCGTGCTTTCCGGATTCGCCCCCCTTTCGTCTCTTGCTCGCTCACTTGCCGTCCGCCGGTCTCCGGCCCCCGTCGGTGTTGCCACCTCGTCGGAACCGCCGCCCCGTGCGCGTTGCCGGAGCCCGTGTCGTCCTGCGGGTTCCCGCTCTCGGCCATGGCCGGCCACCACTCGCGCGTGTTCGGTCCTCCGGCCGCCATCAACTCGCTTCGTCCCAGGCGCTCTTTCGGCTCCACGTCGGGAGCCGCACTCCTCGACACGGAGCGGACCGCGCGAGGAGAGTCCCGGGGCGGCAGTGCATCCCCCCAACCGGATGCCCAGCACCCGCCTCGCGCCGTTCCGCCGACCGACGTGCGCCAACTCCCCTGCTGAGACCGGTCGTCGAGCCCCGCAGCCGAAGATCCGGGCAAGAGATCCGCGGCAAGGTGTGCGCTTAGAGTCTCACGTCTGATAACGTTCTCGTTGTTGAGAGCGGTGGGAAGCGGAGCCGGTCGATTCCGACCTCCGTGCCCTCGTCGCCGTCTGGCCGGCCCGTCAACTCAACGCCGCTCTCCGGCGGAAGCACGTCCCCCTGTCGGAGACGGGCACACAGACAGCGCACCGCACGTCCACCGAAGGAAGTCCTGGCATGTCCTCTCCCCGCGCGTCGGCCTCCGCCGCACCCACCAGCTACCGCTCCGACCTCGTCCTGTTCATGGCCGTCACCTTCGTCGTGAGCTGGGCCTCCTGGGGAGCGGCGATGGCGATCGGCGGGCCCGCGATGGAGGGTCCGGCGTTCGCGCCCTACCTCTTCGGTGCGTTCGGGCCGTTGGTAGGCGCCCTGGTGATCCGCGTGCGCCGGAAGCGGCGCGGGGAGCCCGTCCCTGCGAAGGCCGTGCGGTTCCGGCGATCGGCGCTGATGTGGTCGCCGCTGCTGCTCGTGGTCGCCTCCGCGACCGTGGTGGTGGGTGTGCTGCTGGCGCACGCGGCGGGCGGTCCGGGGGTGAGCCTGGAGGAGATGGAGAACGTGATCAAGGACAACCCGGCGGGGCCCGCCGCGTTCTTCCTCAACCTGTTCCTGGCGGGGCCGCTCTCCGAGGAGGCCGGCTGGCGGGGTACCGCCCAGCCGAGGATGCGCGCCACGATGGGTCGCTACCGGACCGCCGTGCTCACCGGTGTCATCTGGGCCGTCTGGCACCTGCCGCTCTTCTTCGTCGAGGGCACGGTCCAGAATGAGCTCGGCTTCGACTCGGCGAGCGGCATGCTCTTCTTCGCCAGCTCCATCCCCATGGCCATGCTCGCCACTGCCGCCTACGAGTACGCCGGTGTCGTCGCCTCCATGACCGTCCACTTCGCCGTCAACGCGAGCATGAACCTGCTGAGCGTCATGGAGCCCGAGGCGCAGGCCCTGATCATGGGCCTCCAGGCGCTCGTCGCCGTGGCGCTCCTCGCCTCGATCCGTCCGTCGAAGCAGCAGCCGGCACCGGTCCCGTCCGCCGGGCCCGACCCCCGACTGGACCCCGCGATCCGCCTCTGAGGCCCCGGCGGCATCCCCCTGGCCGCCACGGGAGCGAGGGCCGGTCACCCGCGAAGGGTGACCGGCCCTCGTGCGTGCGTCAACTTCCCTTTTCCAAGAGGCAGTTGACCGGCTCGTCCGGAGCGCCGCGGCCGCGGGCCGCACGGTTCCACGTGAAACCGCGGCACCCGTCGACGCTTCGGCGGGGCTGCCGTGCCGAGGCGGGCCGAGCGGCACCGTGGACACGGCTTCCTCGGCGGGTCAGGCACCCCTCACGCGAGGGCGCCCTCGTCGCTCCACGCCGACGTGAGCGCGTCCCAGTCCGACTCGCCCGAGCCCTCGCTGCCCTCCTCCATCTCGAACCAGACGGTCTTGCCCTCGCCCTTCGGGTCGACGCCCCAGCGGTCCGAGAGGGTGCCGAGCAGCAGCAGGCCGCGTCCCGAGGAGCCCATCTCGCCCGGGTCCTTGCGGTGCGGGAGCTCGTCGCTGGTGTCCATGACCTCGATGCGCAGCAGGCGCTCGCCGCGGCTGCCGCCGATCTGGATGACGACGGTGGCGTCGCCCTCGGTGTGCATGTGCACGTTGGCGAGCACCTCGGAGAGGAGGAGGACGGCCCCCTCGGCCTGCTCCTCGTCGGACCAGTCGTGGAGCAAATTCTCCAGCCTGTGCCGCGCCCCCGAGATCTCCGAGGGGCCCGACTGGGAGACGGTCAGCACGGTGCGGCGTATCCAGTTGCCCGTCGGGCGGACCCGCGAGCGCTCGCGGGCGAGGAGGAGCAGCGCCATGTCGTCGTCGCGCTTCGACGGGGTCCTTCCCGTCGTGCGGTAGGTGGTGGAGGCGGCGCTCACCGGCGTGCCCGCGGAGCCGACGACGCGGCGCAGCAGGGAGTCGGCGAGGTGCTCCAGGTCGTCGGCGCGGCCGGAGCGCCAGGTCTGCTCGAAGACGTCGCGGATACGGTCCCAGCCCGCGTCCATGTCGAGTCCGCCCGTCTCCAGGAGGCCGTCGGTGTAGAGGAGCAGGGTCTCGCCCTCCTCCAGCACCATCCGTGTCGTCTGGTACTCGTTCTCCTTGGCCAGGCCGAGCGGCAGCCCGCCCGCCGTGTGCCGGGGGACGACGAGGCCGTCGGGCATCTGGAGGAGCGGTTCGCAGTGGCCGGCCCTGGCGATGTCGACGGTGCCGGACTCCGGGTCGAGCTCCATGTACAGGCAGGTGGCGAAGCGGCCCTCCGCCGGGTACTCGGCGGGGTGTGCGACGTAGCCGGCGTACGACTCGTCCTCGGGGAGCGAGGTGACGGCGGGCCCCGCCGGCTGGGTCGCCTCGGAGCTGCCGGTGGCGTTCATGCCGTAGAGGAAGCGGGAGGCGCGGTTGAGCACGGCCTCCGGGCTGTGCCCCTCGGCCGCGTAGGCGCGCAGCGCGATCCGCAGTTGGGCCATGACGCTGGCCGCCTGGACGTCGTGTCCCTGGACGTCGCCGATGACGAGGGCGGTGCGGCCGTCGGGGAGCGGGATGACGTCGTACCAGTCGCCGCCGATCTGGATGCCGCCGCCGGTGGGGACGTAGCGGGCCGCGAGGAGTATGCCGTCGATCTCCGGCTCGCTGGCGGGGCGCAGGCTGCGCTGAAGGCCCTCGGTCAACTCCCGCTCCGTCTCCTTCGCCTCGGCGCGGGAGAACGACTGGGCGAGCATCCTCGCCATCTGCATGAGGCTGTTGCGGTCCGCGTGGTCCAGTTCGCCGGGCCGCCCGAAGGCGACGGCCCACACCCCGAGCGCGCGCTCTCCCGCGTCGAGCGGCAGGAACGCCCACGACTGGCGGCGGCCCTGGTCGCGGGCCCCGCTGCGCGGATAGTTCCGGAGGTACTCCTCGTGGCTGCCGAGGTAGACGGGCCTGCGGGTGCGGACGGCCTCCGCGGCGGGGTGGTCCGCGTCGAGCGGGATCTGCCGCCTGCCGGGGACCTCGCCGGGGGAGGAGGCGGCCTCTTCGCTCAACGGGGCGCCGAGGCTTGCCAGTTCGAGCTCGTCGCCGCGGAGGAGGAAGACGCCGAGGTCCTCGAGGGAGCGCCAGGGGAGGTCGAGCGAGGTGGCGATGCGCAGGACGTCGGCGGTGGAGCGGGTGTCGACGAGCGCGTGGCCGGCGTCGAGGAGGAAGCTGTCGCGCTCCTGTGCTGCGGGTCCGTCGGTGCGCTCGGGTGGCTCCGCCGTCTCGTCAGGCGTGTCCGCGTCGCCGGTGGCGGGGCGGTACGTCTCCTGCGCGAGTCCCGCGATGCCGGCGGCGGTGGCCTCGCCCGAGCGGTAGACGGGGCTCATGCGCACGTGGAGGGTGCGGATCGTGACGCCGTTGGGCGTGACGGTGCGCATCCGCGTCTCCTGGGTCGACTCGTAGGCGAGAGCGCGTACGGCCGCCTGCTGGAACCTCAGGTAGTCCGCCGCGTGCATGTGGGAGCGGACCGTGTACTCGGGGACGGTCGTCGCTTCGGGAGCCGAGGGGGAGTCGGTGCCGGACACCTCGGCGCCGCCCGGGTGCCGAGCCTCCTCGCCGAGCGGCCGGTGCGCGGGCGGTGCCTGCGTGGCCTCGAACGGGATCTCCAGCAGCCGGGCGGCCTGGGCGTCGAGGGTCACCTGTCCGGTGTCGCTCTCCCAGTACCAGGTCCCTGTGCCCAGAGCAGCAAGGACTTCCTCGGTGAGCATTGCCCCAATTTATGACGGTCCGAGGATCGGCGGCGACCGGGATTGGGCCAGGGCGGTAGTCTTGTCCGGCGTCCGAAGACGACTCCGGACGGGGATTCCGGGGGGCCGGGACGCGCGCCCCGACGGCCCCCACCACAGCCCAGACGACTTGGATGAATGATGCATCGGTACCGGTCCCACACCTGCGGCGAGCTCCGTGCCTCCGACGTCGGCACCGACGTCCGGCTCAGCGGCTGGCTGCACAATCGCCGGAACCTGGGCGGCATCCTCTTCGTCGATCTGCGCGACCACTACGGCATCACCCAGCTCGTCGTCCGCCCCGAGCAGACGGCCGTCGTCGAGCAGCTGAGCAGCCTCTCCAAGGAGTCGGTGCTGCGGATCGACGGCAGGGTCACCGCGCGCGGTGCGGAGAACGTCAACCCGGAGCTGCCGACCGGGGAGGTGGAGGTCGAGGTCCGCACCGTCGAGGTGCTCGGGGAGGCCGACCAGGTCCCCTTCACCATCAACACCGAGGACGGTGTCAACGAGGAGAAGCGGCTGGAGTACCGCTTCCTCGACCTGCGACGCGAGCGCATGCACCGGAACGTGATGCTCCGGAGCCAGGTCATCGCGATGATCCGGGAAAAGATGGTCGCGCAGGGCTTCCAGGAGATGGCCACCCCGATCCTCTCGGCCACCTCGCCCGAGGGCGCCCGCGACTTCCTCGTCCCCTCGCGGCTGCACGCGGGGAAGTTCTACGCGCTGCCGCAGGCGCCGCAGCAGTTCAAGCAACTGCTGATGGTCGCCGGCTTCGACCGCTACTTCCAGATCGCCCCCTGCTTCCGCGACGAGGACGCGCGCGCCGACCGCTCCCCCGGCGAGTTCTACCAGCTCGACCTGGAGATGAGCTTCGTCGAGCAGGAGGACGTCTTCGCGGTCGTCGAGGTGCTGATGACCGAGGTCTTCCGCGAACTCGGCGACGGCCGCGAGGTCACCTCCCCCTTCCCCCGCATCCCCTTCCGTGAGGCGCTGGAGAAGTACGGCACCGACAAGCCCGACCTGCGGGCGCACCTCGAACTCGTCGACGTCTCCGAGGTGTTCGCCGGCTCCGGCTTCAAGGCGTTCGCCGACAAGCACGTACGCGCCCTGCCCGTGCCCGACACCTCGCACCAGCCGCGGAAGTTCTTCGACCAGCTCGGGGAGTTCGCCGTGGAGCAGGGCGCCAAGGGGCTCGCCTGGGTGCGCGTCGCCGAGGACGGCTCGCTCTCCGGGCCGATCGCCAAGTTCCTCACCGAGGAGGACGTCCTCGCGCTCACCGGCAAGCTCGGTCTGAAGCCGGGGCACGCCGTCTTCTTCGGCGCGGGCGAGCCGGGCGAGGTCGCGCAGATCATGGGCGCGGTCCGGGTGGAAGCCGCGAAGCGCACCGGGCACTTTGAGGAGAACGCCTACCGGTTCTGCTGGATCGTCGACTTCCCGATGTTCGAGAAGGACGAGGAGACGGGCGAGACCGAGTTCTCGCACAACCCGTTCTCGATGCCGCAGGGCGGCCTGGAGGCACTGCGCTCCAAGGACCCGCTCGACATCCTCGCCTGGCAGTACGACATCGTCTGCAACGGCGTCGAACTCTCCTCGGGCGCGATCCGGAACCACGAACCCGAGGTCATGTTCGAGGCGTTCGGCATCGCCGGGTACTCCCGCGAGGAAGTGGAGCGGGACTTCGGCGGCATGCTCCGCGCCTTCCAGTTCGGCGCCCCGCCGCACGGCGGCATCGCGCCCGGCATCGACCGCATCGTGATGCTCCTCGCCGACGAGCCGAACATCCGCGAGACGATCGCCTTCCCGCTCAACGGCAACGCGCAGGACCTCCTGATGGGGGCGCCGAGCGAGGTCGGGGAGTCGCGTTTGAAGGAGCTGCATCTCCAGGTGCGCAAGCCTTCGGTGAAGTAACCACACGAAGGCGGTACGGGGCCCCGGGATCGGAGGATTCCGGGGCTTTGTCGTGTCTATGGTTCGGGCATGGCAGAGCCGTCGGTGGACCGGGTTGTTCCGTGTGCAGGCGCCGTACTGTGGGAGGTACCAGCGATCCCTGAGGAGGCCGTGGTGGGCAGCGCGGAGGAGCGGTCCGGCGTTCTGCGTCAGGACGAGTTCGAGGATCTTGCGCGTCATGCCGCGCAGACCAACAAGGCGCTGCGGCTGGAGCACCTGAACGGAAAGCTGGGGGTGAAGCCGGTGCCCGACGGAGACCACGAGACCATCATCGAGTGGCTTTCGCGCTTGTGCATCCAGGCGCGGACCGACTGGTGGCTGGCGACAGGCATCGGTCTGAGGGTGGAGAAGTATCGCGGAGGCAACGCCCGTCCGGACGGGGTGCTCGCGCCGAGCGGCGCCTTTGCCGGGCAGGGCGAGTGGGCAGAGAGCGAGGGCGTCTTCATGGCCGTGGAGGTCACGTCGTTCGACTCGGACACCAACCGGCGCGACCGCGTCGAGAAGCCCGCCGCCTACGCGGCCGTGAGTATTCCGGTGTACCTGCTCATCGATCGACAGAAGGGCGAGGTGCAGGTGCATTCCGAGCCGGACGGGGGCCGCTACCAGCAGGTGGTCACGGTGCCGTACGGCAAGTCGGTCCATCTCCCCGACCCGGTGGGCTTCGAGCTGGACACCGAGGACCTCAAGAACTGGATCGGCTGAGCCCAACGCAACCTCGTAGACCGTGAGTTGACCTGGGTATTGCACGGGGATTGACGTCCCTTGATTCACGGACGTGAAGCTTCCGAGACCGCAACGTCACATGATCCTCAGTACTCTCCTCGAAACCGGGCGCAACGCGGGGGGACGGTTCTTCGCTATCCGTGCGCGCGGGAACGAGGGGAACCCACGTTGATGCTCCACCGCAGGAAGGCGCTGCTACGCGCCGCTGTGCCCGCTGCTGCTCTCGCGCTCGTCCTCACCGGCTGCGGCTCCGACGACTCGGACGACACGGCCGACGCCAAGCCCAGCGCCCAGGAGGAGAACAAGGAGGCGGCCGACGCCGAGGAGGCGGAGGACGAGGCTCCGAGCGGCCCGCTCACCGTCGGCCAGAAGGCGCCGGGTACCCACGAGTTCGACATGTCGAGCGGCAAGGCGCAACTCGAGATCACCGCTGAGAAGGTCGGCACGGGCAAGAACGCGGACCTGACGGCGGCCGGCCTCCAGGAGTCCGACGTGAAGGGCCAGTACCCGGTCTTCGTCCACTTCACGTACACCGTGAAGTCCGGGTCCGGCCTCAAGGAGCCGGACTTCAACCTCAAGGCCCGCGTCCTCGGCGAGGGCAACAAGCCGGGCAAGAAGCTGATGGCGATCGGCGCCGACCCGATCAAGGGCGGCTGCCCCGAGGAGCGGGACGACGACTTCAAGGTCGGCGACACCAAGACGCTCTGCTCGACCTTCCTCCTCGACGAGGGCACCGACGTCGCGCAGGTGGCGTGGGCCGGCGACGTGCGCGACCCGCTGCTGTGGAACGTGGAGTGAGCGCCGGGCACCGAACCGGCGCGGGGCCCCGACGGTTACGTACCGGCGGGGGCC
>NZ_AJTQ01000071.1 GCF_000262345.1 Streptomyces xiaopingdaonensis
CGCGGGAAGAGGACCGCGCCCTTGGTGACCGTCGCGCCCGCGGGCAGACGGCCCCAGTCGGCGACGGTGTCGATGCGCTGCTCCGCGAGGGGGCCGAGTGCGGACTCGGCGCCGAGCGACGACCAGAGCTTCTCGCTCGTCTCCGGCATCACCGGGTTGAGGAGGACGGCGACGGCGCGGAGGGACTCGGCGGCCGTCCAGAGGATCGTCGCGAGGCGGGCCCGCGCCTCCTCGCCCTCCTCCTTGGCGACCTTCCAGGGCTGCTGCTCGGTGAGGTAGCCGTTGACCTGCTTGATGAACTCGAAGACGGCGCCGATGCCGCCCGCGAAGTCGAGCTCCTCGCCGATCCGGCGGTCCGCCTCCGAAGCGGCCTTCGCCAGGCCCGACGTGATCGCCTCTTCGGCTTCGCCCTCGGCGGTCGACTCCGGCAGGACCCCGCCGAAGTACTTGCCCACCATGGCGGCGACGCGGGAGGCGAGGTTGCCGTAGTCGTTGGCGAGCTCGCTGGTGTAGCGCGCCGCGAAGTCCTCCCAGGAGAAGGAGCCGTCCTGGCCGTAGGCGATGGCGCGGAGGAAGTACCAGCGGTAGGCGTCGATGCCGAAGTGCTCGGTGAGCTGCTGCGGGGAGATGCCGGTCAGGTTGGACTTGGACATCTTCTCGCCGCCGACCATGAGCCAGCCGTTGGCGACCACGCGCTCCGGCAGCGGGAGGCCGTTGGCCATGAGCATCGCCGGCCAGATCACCGCGTGGAAGCGGAGGATGTCCTTGCCGACGAGATGCACCTGGGCGGGGAAGGTCTCGTCGAACTTCCGCTGGTCGGCGCCGTATCCGACGGCGGTGGCGTAGTTGAGGAGGGCGTCGATCCAGACGTAGATGACGTGCTTGTCGTCCCACGGGACCTTGACGCCCCAGTCGAAGGTGGAGCGGGAGATCGAGAGGTCCTCCAAGCCCTGGCGGACGAACTGCACGACCTCGTTGCGCGCCGACTCGGGCTGGATGAACTCGGGGTGCGCCTCGTAGTGCGCAAGGAGCTTCGGGCCGTACTCGGAGAGCTTGAAGAAGTAGTTCTCCTCGGAGAGCATCTCCACCGGCCTGCGGTGGATGGGGCAGAGCTCCTGCCCCTCGAACTCGCCCTCGCCTTCGAGGAGTTCGCCGTAGGTCTTGTACTCCTCGCAGGGGACGCAGTACGGGCCCTCGTAGCCGCCCTGGTAGATCTCGCCGCGGTCGTAGAGGTCCTGGACGAACTCGCGGACGCGGTCGGTGTGGCGCTTCTCCGTGGTGCGGATGAAGTCGTCGTTGGCGATGCCGAGATGCTCCCAGAGCGGTTTCCAGGACTCCTCGACGAGCCGGTCGCACCACGCCTGCGGGGAGACGTCGTTGGCCTCGGCCGTGCGCATGATCTTCTGACCGTGCTCGTCGGTGCCGGTGAGGTACCACACCTTCTCGCCGCGCTGCCGGTGCCAGCGCGAGAGGACGTCGCCCGCGACGGTCGTGTAGGCGTGGCCGAGATGCGGGGCGTCGTTGACGTAGTAGATCGGCGTGGTGACGTAGTACGCCTTCGTGCCGTCCTGGTACGCGCCCTGCGCGGTGCTCTTCTCTGCTCCTGTGGCCGCCATGTGCGAAATCCTATCGGCCTCGCGCCACCGGTTTCCTCCCCGTGACGCAGCGTGAGCGCCCCCTGTGGACGCGAGCGGTTCACCCCCGGTTCACGCCGCGGTCGCCGGGGTGCGGCGGCGCCTGCCTAGCGTCGCCGCCGTATCCGACGACGCCCGACGACGAACAACGCCCGCGCCCGCGGAGCACGGAGGGGAACGATGCGCAGAGAGCTGCCGATCCTGGGATCGCACGGCGGAAGGTCGGCGATGACCTGCCGCTACCGGTGCGGGGACGCCTGCTTCCACGAGACGCCGAACCGGACGGACAACGGCTACCTCGGAGAGTTCGTCGCCCGCGCCGTCTCCCGCCGCTCCGTGCTGCGCACCGGTGCCGTCGCCGGTGCCGTCGCGGTCGTGGGCGGGGCGGGACCGGGGGCGGCGCCGGTCGAGGCGGCGGGGCGCGGCGCCGGCGCGCGCGGGAAGCCGGCGAAGGGGCTGCGGTTCGCGCCCGTCGCGCCGAACACGGCGGACGCCGTGACGGTGCCGGACGGGTACGCGCAGGCCGTCGTCGTGCGGTGGGGGGACCCGATCCTGCGCGGGGCGCCGGAGTTCGCCCCCGGGCGGCAGTCGGCGCGGGCGCAGGAGGGGCAGTTCGGCTACAACAACGACTTCGCCGAGCTGCTCCCCTTCGACGAGCCCGGGCGGCAGCTCCTCGTCGCCAACCACGAGTACACCAACGAGGAGTTGATGTTCGCCGGGTACGACCCGGAGAAGCCGTCGCGCGCGCAGGCGGAGATCGCGTGGGCCGCGCACGGGCTCTCCGTCGTGATCGTCGAGGAGGAGCGGCGCGGCGGCGGGCTGCGTCCGGTGCGCAGGCACCGGGTGAACCGGCGGATCACGGCGCGGACGCCGTTCACCGTCACGGGGCCCGCGGCCGGCGGCGAGCTGCTGCGCACCTCGGCCGATCCGGAGGGCCGCACCGTCCTCGGCACCCTCAACAACTGTTCGGGCGGCACCACTCCGTGGGGCACGGTGCTCTCCGGCGAGGAGAACGTCGACCAGTACTTCGCCCACGGCGAGCGCGTCGCGGACGAGCGGACCCGCGCCCGCCTCGAGCGGTACGGAATGGCCGGCGGCGAGACGCAGCGCAAGTGGGAGCGGTTCGACAGCCGCTTCGACCTCACCCGGGAGCCGAACGAGGCGAACCGGTTCGGCTGGGTCGTCGAACTCGACCCGTACGACCCGGAGTCGGCGCCGCGGAAGCGCACGGCGCTCGGCCGCTTCAAGCACGAGGCGGCGCAGCCCCGTCTCACCGAGGACGGCCGGCCCGTCGTCTACCTCGGCGACGACCAGAAGTTCGACTACTTCTACAAGTTCGTCTCCTCCCGCCGGATGCACCGCGGCCGCACCGCCGCGGCCCACGAGCACAACATGACCCTCCTCGACGAGGGCACGCTCTACGTCGCGCGCCTGGAGGGAAACAGCCCGCCGGAGGAGATCGACGGCACCGGAGCCCTCCCCGAGGACGGCGAGTTCGACGGCACGGGACGCTGGATACCCCTGGCCACGGGCGACACCTCGCACGTTGCGGGGATGACGGCCGAGGAGGTCTACGTCTTCACGCGCCTCGCGGCCGACAGGGTCGGCGCGACGAAGATGGACCGCCCCGAGGACATCGAGGCGAGCCCGCGGACCGGCCGCGTCTACGTCGCGCTCACCAACAACAGCTCGCGCGGAGCGGCCGACGGGCACCCGGCCGACGAGGCGAACCCGCGCGGCGGCAACAAGCACGGCCAGGTCCTGGAGTTCGCCGAGGCCCGCGGCGACGCGGCTGCCCGCCGCTTCTCCTGGCGGCTCTTCCTCGTCTGCGGCGACCCGGAGGACCCGTCGACGTACTTCGCCGGCTTCCCGAAGGAGCAGGTGAGCCCGATCTCCTGCCCCGACAACGTCGCCTTCGACCCGTACGGCAACCTGTGGATCTCCACCGACGGCAACGCGCTCGGCTCGCACGACGGCCTCTTCGGCGTCGCGGTGGAGGGCGCGCGCCGCGGCGAGGTGCGCCAGTTCCTCACGGTGCCGGCGGGCGCGGAGACGTGCGGTCCCGTCGTGCAGGAGCGCCGGGTGCTCGTCTGCGTGCAGCATCCGGGAGAGTCCGACGGGGCGAGCGTGGAGGAGCCGGCTTCGAGCTGGCCCGACGGGCCCGGCGCCCTCGTGCGTCCCGCGGTCGTCGCGGTGTGGCCGGAGGGCGGCGGGCGCATCGGGGTCTGAGGCGGCGGCGCGTCAGGCGACGGTCGTGCCGGCCAACTCGCCGATGAGGTACGTGACCGCGGAGGCGGCGGTCACGATGAGCAGTTGCCGCACGGCCGTCCACACCGCCCGCCCCGCCTGCCAACCCAGCACCCCGCCGACGCCGAGCGACGCGAGCCCCGTCAGCACCATCGAGCCCGCGAGCGCAGCGCCCCCGGAGGTGAGGAACCACGGCAGCAGCGGGACGAAAGCGCCGACGACGAAGAGCAGCAGCGAGTAGACGGCGGCGACGAGGGGCGAGCCGACGTCGCCGGGCGTGACGCCGTAGAGGACCCAGACCTGCGAGTTGCGGGTGCGCATCCCGGCGGCGAGGAGGCTGCGGCTGGCGCGCTGCGCCGTGGGGCGGTCGAGCCCGCCGCCCTGCATCCGAGCCGAGAGCCTGCCGAGGACCGTCGGCGGAGAGAGCAGCCAGGCGCGGTGGAGCGCCCGCTCCATCGACTCGGCGACCTCCACCTGGCTGCGCACCGACACCCACTCCCCCGCCGCCATGGAGAGCGCCCCGGCGAGGAGGCTGGCGAGCCCGGCGAGGCGCACGGTCGCGGAGTCGGCGGAGGCGCCCGCGATGCCGAGGATCAGGCAGAGGTTGGTGACGAGGCCGTCGTTGACGCCGAGCACCGCCGCCCTGATGCCGCCGTGCGAGACGCGCTGCGCGGTGCGGTTCGCCTCGTCGAGGGTGGCGGCGGCGTGCGCGTCGGCGTCCGCGGTGCGGGTCGCCGGGTCCCAGTCGGGGGCGAGCTGGTGCCAGCCGTGGACGCCCGGGTCGGGTTCGGGGGAGGGCTGGGGCTCGTCGGGGTCTTCGGGGTCCGGCGGGGGGCTGTGGGTCACCGCACCTCCGGGGGACGCCGTTGGGTCGGGTGGGTTCCGGGCGAAATTCTCTTTTCGGGGCGTAAGCCTAGAGTAGGGACATGGCTGCGGTGCGTACGGCGGGAGCGCAAGTCTGATGCGCGGGCACCTGCCGGTACGGCGCCTGCTGAGGAGGCGGCGCGCGGAGCCCGCCGCCACCGTGCGCCGGGCGCTCGGTGCCGCCTCGCCCGCCGGGCACATGCCGTCCCTCCGCCTCTGGCGCCGGCGCGGGCGCACGATCACCGTCCCGGCGGCGTCCGAGGACGACCAGCGGGAGTGGGCGAGGGAGCTCGCCGGGCTGCTCTGCGAGGTCGGCGTCGAGATGCTGCGTGCCGGCATCAGGACGGAGCAGGCCGAGGCGGGTCTCCGCGACGTCGCGGCGCGCTACGGCGTGCCCGCGCGCTGCTTCATCGTGCCGACGGGGCTCTTCGTCCGGGTCGGCGGAGGGCGCAGGGGAAGCGAGGGCGAGCTCGACTTCGCGCCCGTGGACGGCGGCGACCTGCGGCTCGATCAGATCGAGGCGCTGGAGGCGCTGCTCGCCCGGATGCGGGCGCAGGTCGTCCCCTTCGACGAGGTGCGGGCCGAGCTGACGGCGATGCGCGCGATGCCGCAGCGGTACAGCCCGGCCACCACGGTCGGCGGCCACATGCTCCTCACCGCCGGCCTCGGCGCCGTCCAGCACGCCTCGCCGCCCGCGCTCCTCGGCTACCTCGTCCTCGGTGCCTTCGTCGGGGCGCTGCGCCTCGCCGGCCTGCGATTCGCGTTGCTGCGCCCGGCGCTCCCGGTGCTCGCGGCGGCGCTCGTCACGGGCGTCTCGCTGCGGTGGGCGGGGCCGCTGCTCCACGAGCAGCCCGCGCGGCTCTTCGTGCCGCCGCTCATCGCCTTCCTCCCGGGCGCGGCCCTGACGATGGGTGCGCTGGAGGTCGCGTGGGGCGCGGTGCTCTCCGGGATCGGCCGGCTCGCGGGGGCGTTCAACCAACTGCTGCTCCTCGCCTTCGGGATCTTCGTGGGGACGGACCTGGTGGCGCAGCGCGGCCCGGGCGGCCCTGCACCCGAGACGCTCGGCGCGTGGGCCGGATGGTGCGGGGTGCTGCTCCTCGGCGTCGGGTTCGTGCTCTACCAGTCGGCGCACGCGGGGGTGTTGGGGTGGCTGCTCGGTGCGCTGCTCGCCGAGCACGGCGTGCGGGTGCTCGGGTCGCTGGCGGTGAGCAGCGTCCTCGGCGCCTTCGCAGCGGGCGCCGCGCTGCCGCTGCTCGCCTCGTGGGTGGGGCGCCGCTCCCACGTCCCCGACCAGGTCGTCTTCCTGCCGTGCTTCTGGCTCCTCGTGCCGGGCTCCACGGGGCTGCGCGGCATCTCCGACCTGCTCGTCGAGCACCGGCCCGGGAGCCTGGCGATCCTGACGGGCACGGTCGTGACGGTGGTGGCGGTCGCGCTCGGCGTCCTCGTCGGGGCGGGCGCGCTGCGGCACACGAGGCTGGAGTTGGGACCGCCGGACGGTCCTGCGCGGACGCGCCCGGACGGTGCCGACGCGCCGGGAGGGGAGCACGAGTCGGCGGCGGACGGAGTGCATAACGCCGGGGCTGCGGGAAAGGCGGGACGCGAGGCTCCGCGTGCCGGCTGACCGGTGGCAGCCGGTCGGCAGGCGTGCGAGCCTTTTCAGGGCAAACGGAAGATCTGACCGGTAACCCCCGAGTCCACCGTTGCGGGTGCAGCCATGGAACGTACGAAGATTCTTGTCGTCGGAGGCGGCTTCGCCGGTGTGGAGTGCGCGCGCGCCCTCGAGCGCCGACTCGCTCCGTACGAAGCCGAGATCTCCCTGGTCACGCCGACCAACTACCAGCTCTACCTGCCGCTGCTGCCGCAGTTGGCGAGCGGAGTGCTCACCCCGCAGTCGCTCGCGCCGCCCCTGCGGCGCGTCCTGCGGCGGACCCAGCTCGTGCCCGGGTTCGCCGTCGGCGTGGACACCGAGGCCAAGGTCTGCGTCACGCGGATGATCACAGGCGAGCTCGTCAACCTCGACTACGACCACATCGTGCTCACCCCCGGCAGCGTCACCCGGCGGTTCGACATCCCGGGGCTCGACGAGCACGCGCGCGGCATGAAGACCCTCGCCGAGGCCGCGTACGTCCGCGACCACGTGATCGCCCAACTCGACCTGGCCAACTGCAGCAACGACCCCGAGGAGCGGGCCTCGCGGCTCCAGTTCGTCGTGGTCGGCGGCGGGTACGCGGGGACGGAGACCGTCGCGGGGCTCCAGCGGCTCACCAACAACGCGGCCAAGCGCTACCAGAACATCGACCCCAGCCAGATCCGCTGGCACCTGCTCGACGTCGCACCGAAGCTGATGCCCGAACTCGGCGAGGAGCTCGGCAACCACGCCCTGCGCATCCTGCGGATGCGGGGTACGCAGGTGTCGCTCGGCGTCTCGGTCGCCTCGGTCGACGACAAGTCGGTGACGCTCACCGACAACCGCGTGCTGCCGAGCCGGACGCTGATCTGGACGGCCGGGGTCGTCGCGAGCCCGCTGATGGAGACGCTGGAGGCGGAGACCTCGCGCGGGCGGCTCGTCGTCGACTCGGACCTCACCGTGCCGGGACGCGAGGGCGTGATGGCGGTAGGCGACGCGGCGGCCGTCCCCGACCTGGAGCAGGACGAGGAGGGCGCCGTCTGCCCGCCGACCGCGCAGCACGCGAGCCGGCAGGGCAAGCACGCGGCGCAGAACCTCGTCGCCAGGCTCCACGGCGAGCCGACGACGCCGTACCGGCACAGGGACCTCGGCCTCGTGGTCGACCTCGCCGGGCGCGACGCGGTCGCCAACCCGATGGGCTTCGAACTCTCGGGCATGTCCGCGCAGTTGGTGACGCGTTCGTACCACCTCCTGTCGCTCCGCACCGGCACGGCACGGCTGCGCACGGCCGCCAACTGGGCGCTCAACGCGACGACGGGCGACGACTTCGTCCGCATCGGCTTCCTCAACCACCGCCCCGTCACGCTCGGCGACTTCGAGCGGACCGGCGACTACCTGACGCCCGACGAGATGCGGGCCCGCACCCGCCCGGAGCAGCCGGCGGCGGCCTGAGGCCGGCCCCGGCCCGGCTCGGCGCGCGGTGCCGCGTCCCGGACAGGCCGGCGCGGCGGCGGAGTTCGGCCGCCTCCCCCGGCAGCGGCGGCCCGGCGGAGCCGCCGCCGGTGCGGGCCGTCCGCGCACCGCGAGGGGCGGCGCCCGGGCGCGTCAGTCCTGCGGCTCCTCGGCGCCCGGGCGTACCACGGCGACGGGGCAGTCGGCGTGGTGGAGCATCGCCTGGCTCACCGAGCCGAGGAGGAGTCCGGCGAAGCCGCCCCGTCCCCGGGCGCCGACGACGAGCAGCCCGGCTCGCCGGCTCGCCTCGATCAGGGCGGGGCGGATTTGCAACCGGTCGAGCTGCGCGTCGACGCGGACGTCCGGGTACCTCTCGCGGGGCCCGGCGAGCGCCTCGGTGAGCAGTCGGTGCGCCTCGGTCTCCAGCGCGTCGTGGACCTCCTGGTCGAAGGCGACCGGCATCATCGTGCCCGGCGCGAGCGCCGTCGGGTAGTAGTAGTCGTTCCAGGAGTGCAGGGCCTGGAGGGGGAGGCCGCGGCGCTGCGCCTCGGCGAACCCGAACTCCAGCGCGGCGGCGCCGTCCGGCGCGCCGTCGACGGCGAGCAGCACGGGGCCCTGCGCCTCCTCCCTGCCGCGTACGACGAGCACGGGGCACTCGCCGTGCGCCGCGAGGTGCACGGCGACGGAGCCGACGAGCAGCCCCGTGAAGCCGCCGAGCCCGCGGCTGCCGACGACGACGAGGTCGGCCGCGCGCGACTCGGCGGCGAGCACGGCGAGCGGTTCGCCCGTCACCAGCTCACCGTCGACGTCGAGTCGGGGCTCGGCGGCGCGGGCGCGGGCGAGCGCCTCCGCGACGTTCGCCTCCGCCTCGTTGCGGAGGCCGCCGTCGGGCGGCCCGAGGGGGGAGGCGCCGAGCGGTACGCGCGTCATCGGCCAGGTGAACGCGTGGACCACCCGCAGCGGGCGGCCGCGGAGGCGTGCCTCGCGCGCGGCGAGTTCGACGGCCCGGAGGCTGGACTCGGACCCGTCCGTACCGGCGACGACGGGCGCGTTCACGGCCTGCCTCCCCAGGCCGCGCGTGCGCCGGCGGCGCCGCGCACCTGCTGCCGCGCCGGCGCGCGACGCTCCTCCTGCCACGCCGCCGTGCGGCGCCGTGCGCGCACCGGCTCACCGGGCCTGACGCTCTCGACCATCGGTACCTCCTCGCTCTCGCGGGCTGCTCGCGCCCGCTTCGTGGCGCACTCCCCAGGGTGTCTCCCCGCCCGAGCCGCAGGTTGGGCCGACAGGGCCGCCGTAGGGCCCGGGACGGGCTGCCACCAGTAGGGCACAGGGGGCGCGCGGGGCGCCGGTGCGCGGGGTGCGTGTCGGAAGCGCCGACGGTGCGAGGGGCGCGCGTTCCAGCCCAACGCCGCGGACCTGCGCGGGGGTTGGACGCCGCGGCGCTCACTCCAGCCCGCGAGCAGCGCGGAAGCGCTCCTGCCCCTCGCCGAGGTCGACGATCCGCTCGGGGTACTCCTGCGCGCCCAGCTCTTCGCGCTCCGCCGCGGAGAGCTCCCAGGGCCGGTGCGCCGCGCGGCCCTCCACCCGGGACAGCTCGGGTACCCACCGCCGTACATAGGCGCCGTCGGGGTCGAGCCTGCGGGCCTGGGTGAGCGGGTTGAGGACGCGGTTGGGGCGGGTGTCGGTGCCGGTGCCGGCCGCCCACTGCCAGTTGAGCTGGTTGTTGGCGACGTCGCCGTCGACGAGGTGGGCGAGGAAGTGGGCGGCGCCCGAACGCCAGTCGTGGTACAGCGTCTTGGTGAGGAAGCTCGCCGTCAGCAGGCGGGCGCGGTTGTGCATCCAGCCCTCCTGCGCGAGCTGCCGCATCGCCGCGTCGATCACGGGGTAGCCCGTGCGTCCGGCGCGCCACGCAGCGGCCTCCTTCTCCGCGGCCTTGCCGCGGCGCCAACGGTCGTCCTTCTCGCGGTAGTTGTGCCAGGAGGCGGCGGGACGCGCGGCGAGGACCTGGTGGTGGAAGTCCCGCCAGGCGAGCTGCCTGAGGAACGCCTCCGCGCCCTCCTGGGGGAGCCGGCGCTCGACCTTGTGCGCGAGTTCGACGGCGGAGACGGTGCCGAAGTGCAGGTGCGGCGAGAGCCGCGAGGTGGCGTCCGCGGCGAGCGAGTCGCCGAGCTCCGCGTACCGCTCGACGGGGCCGCGCAGCCAGGCGGTGACGCGCGAGCGGGCCGCCTCCTCGCCGCCGTCCGGGAGTCGGGGCGCGCACCCTTCGGGGCGCTCGGGCAGCGGGCCGCCGCGGAGGCCGGGGGTGCGGAGGGAGCGCGGCGGAGGCAGCGGCGTGCGCCGGTGCGCGGAGCGCCAGCGTCTGAAGTAGGGCGTGAAGACGGCGTAGTGGTCGCCGCCCTTCGGGACGACCTCGCCCGCGGGTACGGCCGTCACCGCCGCGTCGTGGACGTGGAGCGAGGCCGTCCCGTCGAGCGCGGAGGCGAGCCCGCGCTCCCTCGCCTGCGCGTACCCGCTGACGCCCGCGGCGAGGTGGACCTCGGCGGCGCCGGTCTCGTCGACCGCACGGCACACCTCGTCGACGACGGGCCCGCTGCGCACCACCAGCCGCCCCCCGCGGGCCCGGAGCGCCGCATCGAGGTCGCGGAGCGAGTCGGCGAGGAAGGCGAGGCGGTTGGGTGCGGCGAAGCCGGCCGCCGAGACGCCGTCGTCGCGGACGAAGAGCGGGACCACGGCGTCGGCGCCGCGGGACGCGGCGTGGAGCGCCGGGTTGTCGTGGACCCTCAGGTCGGAGGTGAAGAGGACGAGCGTGGTGCGCAACAGGAGGCTCCAGACGCCGAGTCGGTGGCCGGCTGCGCGCCATCGTGCCCCCGCGGGGCGCGGAAGCCGGGCGGACACGCAGGCCGTCAGCTCGCTTCTCGTCCCCACACCTCGGGGCCGCCGCCCTGCCAGTCGATGAGGGACTCGTCGTAGAGGTCGACGGTGGCGATGTCGAGTCCGGCGCGGCGGAGGAACTCGATCACGTCGACCATCCCCCAGGCGGTGCCCAGGGGCTCACCGCGGGCGAGGACGTGGCGTCCGCCCGTGGCGTCCGGAGGCCGGACGACGATCGGTGCTGCCATGTCTCCACGGTGCGCCCGGCGGCGCCTCCGCGCACCTCGGGAGGCGCCGCCGCCGACTCAGAGCTTCTCGCCGAGGAAGGCGAGGGTGCGCTCCCACGCCGTGCGGGCCAACTCGGGGTCGTAGGTGCCCAGGTGGTCCTCGTCGTTGGCGAAGGCGTGGCCCGCGTCGTAGTGGTGGATCTCGACGGGGACGCCCGCCGCCGTGCGGATCTCCTCCGCCACCTGGTCCGGCAGCTCGCGCGGGATGGTCTCGTCGCGGTCCCCGTAGTGGCCGAGGACCGCGGCGCGGACGGTCCCGAAGTCGACGTCCTCGCCCGTGACGATCCCGTAGTACGGCACGGCGGCGGCGATCCGGTCGCCCGCCGCCGCGGCGAGGGAGAGGACGAAGCCGCCGCCCATGCAGAACCCGACGGCGCCGAGCGCGTCACCGCGGACGGCCTCGTGGCCGAGCAGGTGGTCGACGGCGCCGAGGAGCTTGCGTACGCCCTCCTCGCGGGGGAGCTCCTGGAGCATCCGGAACGCGTCGGCGCTGTCGTGGGTGGTGCGGCCGCCGTAGAGGTCGGGCGCGAGCGCCACGTAGCCGGAGGCGGCGAGGCGGTCGGCGACGGCGGCGATCTGGTCGGTGAGCCCCCACCACTCCTGGATCACGATCACGCCGGGGCCCGAGCCGGAGGGCGGCAGCGCGAGGTAGCCGTAGATCTCGTTCTCGCCTGCGGTGAAGCGGAGGTTCTGGCGCAGCGGCGGTTCGGGCGTGGACGACATGGGCCGGCCTCTCGGTGCGTTGCGGTCTAGGGCTGCCCTCGCCGCGCTCGGGACCGTGCGCGTCCGTCGTCCGCCGGGGAGTACGGGGACGACGGCGCACGGCACCGGGCGAGCGCGGCCGGGAACCCGCATCGTACGGGCGGTGCGCCGGTGCCGGTACGCGCGGGCGCTCACCCGTTCGGTCCGGGCGGCAGCGCGCGCTCCGTGCGGGTGTGGCCCCATGGCAGACGAGGCCGGAGGGGGCGAACACCCGGCGGACGGACCGCGCTTGCCCGTCCGCCGACCACCGAGGGCGAGAGGGAGACGACGATGACCCCACCCGAGATCACCCCGTCCGAGGAGAAGCCGACGACCTCGGGGTGGCTCGCCTTCGGGGGACTGCTCGTCCTCGTGGCGGGGCTCTCCGACATCTTCGTGGCGTGCGCCGCGCTGTGGAAGAGCAACTACTTCATCGGTACCTCGCACGATCTGCTGATCTTCAACTTCACGGCGTGGGGCTGGATCTGGATGATCGTCGGCATCGTGCTCGTGGTGACCGGGCTCGGCGTGCTGTGGGGCGCGTGGTGGGCGAGGATCACCGGCGTCTTCTTCGCGCTGCTCTCCCTCCTCGGCCATCTGCTCTACCTCTCGGCGCACCCTCTCTGGTCGCTGATCAGCGTCGGCCTCAGCCTGCTCGTCGTCTACGCGCTGACCGTGCCCGACCGCCGGGCCACCGGGGTGTGAGGCGGTCTTACGCGCCGGTGAGGAGCTCCATGGAGTGGCCCGAGGGGTCGAGGAAGTAGACGCCGCGGCGGCCTCCGCCCTGGTTGATCTCGCCCGGACGGCGCCGGAACGGGTCCGCGTAGTACGTCACGCCGCGCTCCTCCAGCCGTGCGAAGGAGACGTCGAACTGCTCCTCGCTGACGAGGAACGCGTAGTGCTGCTCCTTGATCTCCTCCGCGGGGGTGTCGGCGAAGTCGAGCGTGACCCCGTTCGCGGTGCCGACCGGGAGGAACGGGCCGCTCTGCGGGCCGACTTCGAGGCCGAGGATGTCGGCGAGGAAGTGCGCGGACTCGCTGCGGTCCCTGGAGTGGACGATGGTGTGGTTGAGCTCCACGGAGGAGTGCACGGTCATGGGCGTCCTTCCACGGGTGCGGTCGTTCGGCACGACGATAGGCGCCCGGTGCCGTCCGGGGCGTGCGAACGCGAGGAAGGGGACTGTCGGAGGAGGCCCGTGCGACCGGCGACGTAGGGCGTGCGGCGGGCTCCGACTCAGCCCGTTTCCCTACGGGTTGACCCCGTGCTGCCGGAGCCACGGGAGCGGGTCGATCGCCGAGCCCATCGACTCCGTGAGGCGCACCTCGAAGTGGAGGTGCGGGCCTTGCGCGTTGCCGGTCTCGCCCGAGAGGCCGAGCTCCTCGCCCGCCGCGACCCCTTGGCCCTCCCGTACGCGGGTCTCGGAGAGGTGCGCGTACTGCGTGTAGTAGCCGTTGGGGTGGCCGACGACGACCTGGTTGCCGAACCCGTCGCCGCAGGCGACCCGGACGACCGTGCCGGCGCCGACGGCCCTGACGGATGTCCCCTGGGAGACGGCGAAGTCCTGCCCCGTGTGCCGGTTCGCCCAGTGCGCCCCCTGGCCGCCGAAGCCGGCGGAGAGCCAGTAGCGCGAGGTGGGGAGCGTCCACGCGGTGTCGGCGCGGTGCGCCCGACCGTCGCCGCCGTACGCGCACTTGCCGGGCGCGGGCCCGCCCGCGGGGCGGTGCCCGCCGTTCTTCGCGTCGCCGCGCTTCGTCTGCGCGGCGCGTACCTCCTCCTCGACCCGGCGCAGCTTCCGCTCGACGCCCGCGCGGAGCGCGGCGCGACGCGCCTGGGTGCGCTTCAGCGACTTCAACGCGCGCTCCTCCGCGACGCGTTCGCGCTCGTAGTGCGCGCCGGCCTCACGCGCTGCCGTGAGGAGGTGCCCGAGCGCGTGGTCGCCCTGGCGCTTGACGCTGAGGCGGTACATGAGCGCGTCCGGGCTCTCGGAGCTGAGGAGGGTGGCGCCCGCGGTGAGGGGGCCGCTGCGGTACTGGGCGCGTGCCGCCGCACCCACGAGGTCGTTGAGGCGGAGGCGGTGTGCGCGGTTGCGCCGCTCGGCGGCGCGCAGCTTCCGCAGCTCCGCGCGCTGCCGCGCCGCCTTGCGCTTCGCCTTCTCGTGGGCCTGCGCGGCCTCGGAGGCGCGTGTGTAGAGGGCCTCCACGCGGGCGGGCAGGCTGCGTCCGCTCCCGTGCCCCGGATCAGCGTGCGCGGGCGCGGGTACGGCGAGCACGGCAACGGAGGCCAGCAGAGAGGCCGTTGCCGCCTTGGCCGCGGGGATCTTCTGCACGATGGGTCGTCTCACGCGTCCGATCCTGGGAGCGGCGCAGCCCGGCCGCAGCGCGCCCTTGCGCCGGTCGGCCGAGGCGTGCGGCGCCGCTCGTGCGCGCCGGGCACGAGGCGTCGTGACTGGTCAGCGGAGTGTGACGGGGCTGTACGGGGGAGCCGGCGCAGGGGGCGTGCGCGGGCCGACGGGTTGGCACGTTCGAGCGCCGCCGATCAGGGAGGGCCGGGAAGTCAACATGGCGTGCCGTGCCGCGCGTTGGTGCCCTAGCCCTCCGGGCGCAGCAGGACGAACTCGGCGTCCCACGGGTCGCGGCAGACGGCCAGGCGCCCGACGCCGGGCGCGTCGAGCGGCCCCATCGAGACCTGCCCGCCGCTCGCGCCGACGGCCTCGCTCGCGGCGTCGGCGTCGGAGACGGCGAAGACCGGGTGCCAGTAGGGGGTGCCGCCCATCGCGGCGAGCTGCTCGCCGCTGAGTTCGACGATGCCGCCGTGCATCCGTTCCGTGCCGCCGGTACCGATGAGCGTGTACCTGCCGTTCTCGTCGCCCGGCATGGAGGTGCGCTGGACGTCCCACTCGAAGAGGGTGCGGTAGAACTCGACGGAGTCGCGCGCCGACGAGGTGCACAGCTCCAGCCAGCAGAGCGTCCCCGGCAGGTCGACCGCTTCCAGCCCCGCCCTGGTGCCCGGCTGCCAGGCGGCGAACTCGGCGCCGAGCGGGTCGGTGAGGTGGACGAGCCTGCCCTGCGCACCGACGTCCATCGGGCCGCCCCGCACCGTGCCGCCGGCGAGTCGGACGGAGCGGGCCGTGGAGTCGGCGTCGGGCGTCTCGAAGTACACCGTCCACCGCGGCGGCGTGCCGGGGGACTCGGGGCCGACGGCGGCGACGATGCGGCCTTCGAGGGTGCAGAAGGTGTACCCGCCGCTGTCGGGGCCTGCGGAACGCTGTTCCCAGCCGAGGACGGCGGCGTAGAAGCCGATCGTCGCCGCCGGGTCCGCGGCGCCGAGGTCGAGCCAGCACGGCGAGCCGTCGTGGAAGTCTGTGGTGATCACTGAGCCCTCCGGGGAAGCTGTCGGACGCCGGGGCGGTGGCCCCCGCCCCGCAAGGCGGTGGACCCCACGCCTTCCAGGGTGCCGCGCCCGGGCGCGGGGCGCGCGGTGGCGGGACGGCGGGCGCGCGGTCGTCGGCGCGGGACGGGGCGTCAACCAGCGGCCGGCGACGGCCGGTTGGGCGAGGTGCGCAGCGTGCCGGGACGGAGACGGTCGGTCAGCGCAGGGCGCGGGCGCGGGACGCCTCGATCTCGCGGAGCGCCTCCGCCCTGCCCACCCAGTGCGAGCCCTCGACCGACTTGCCCGGCTCCAGATCCTTGTAGACCTGGAAGAAGTGGGTGATCTCCAACTTGTCGAACTCCGAGACGTCGCCGATGTCCTGGCGGTGCGCGTGGCGCGGGTCGCCCGCCGGTACGCAGAGGACCTTCTCGTCGGGCCCGTGCTCGTCCCGCATGAGGTACATGCCGATCGCGCGGGCCCTGATGACGCAGCCGGGGAAGGTCGGGTCGCAGAGGACGAGCGCGTCGAGCGGGTCGCCGTCGCGGCCGAGGGTGCCCTCGATGAACCCGTAGTCGGCCGGGTAGCGGGTGGAGGTGAAGAGCATCCGGTCGAGCCTGATCCGGCCGTTGCCGTGGTCCATCTCGTACTTGTTCCGGGAGCCCTGCGGGATCTCCACCACGACGTCGAACTCCATGCCGTGCTCCTTGCCTGCCGCTCCGCGCACGGACGGGGCGCGCGTCGGGCATGCGGTGCGCCGGCGGTCAGGCCGCCAGCACGGTCGTCCTCCGCTTCCGGTGGGGCGCGGAGTGCCGGGCGGGCGCCGGGAGTTCGCGCGGTGCGGCCTCGCCGCGCACCCGGAGCGCTGCCTCCCTGAGCGCGTCCTCGACGCGACGGGTGCCGGTGAGGACGCACAGGGTGTAGGCGGTGTCCTCGAGGCGTCGGGCGAGCCGGTGCGGGGTGTGCGCCTCGCGGGAGAGGATCTCCATCGCGAGGTATCTGCCCACGAGTTCGCGCAGAACCGCAGGGTGCGCCTTCAGCATCGTCCACCACCGTTTTCCGGGCGCCGGGCGGGCCGGCCGTACGCGGCGGCGTCGTCCTCGACCCGCCGTGGTCGGGTGCGCGTGCCGGGGCCCGCCGCTCCGCCGCGGCCGGCTCCCGCGGGGCGGGTGCGGCACATGCCACTCCAGTGTGCACCAACTCGGGCAAAGATGCCTTTTCGGGCGGACCCTTCCATGGAGGCACCGCCAACGGCCCTCCAGCGGAGGCGCGTTGGTCCGCGAGCGGTGTTCGCCGTACGCCGCCTCGGCGCCCGCGCGTAGGTGTGCCCCGTGTCACCGGCGGAGCCGCCGTCCATCGGATGCCGTAAACCTCCCACTCTGCGATGGTGGGCTGTGGACGACGTACGGACACGACCAGCCCAGTCGGCCCCGAGCCGATCCGGGGGTGAGCGTGGAATGGAAACCGATCCGACCAGCAGTGCGGCACCCGCACGGGAGCCGCGCACAGCCACTCGCAGGCGGCGGGACGTACCGGACACCGCCGAGGCTTTCCAGCGCATCGCGGCGCTCCCCGAGGGAGCCGACCGCGAGCGCATCCGGCAGGAGGTCGCGGCCGCCTGGCTGCCCATGGCACACCGGCTCGCCCGCCGCTACCGGGACCGCGGCGAGAACCTGGAGGACCTCGAACAGGTCGCCGCGCTCGGCCTGGTGAAGGCCGTCGAGCGGTACGACCCGGCGCGGGGGCACGCCTTCGAGTCGTACGCGATCCCCACGATCGTCGGCGAGGTGAAGCGGCACTTCCGCGACAACGGATGGGACCTGCACGTACCCAGGAGGGTGCAGACGCTCCGCAACCGCGTGCGCACCGCCCTCCAGGAGTTCGCGAGCCGCCCGGGGCACGGCTCGCCCACCGTCGCCGAACTCGCCGCCGAGACCGGTCTCGGCGAGGAGGACGTACAGCTCGGCCTCGAAGCGATGCGCAGCTACAGCTCGCTCTCGCTGGAGGCCGAACTCTCCACGGGCAACGCGGAGGACGAGGGCTGCACCCTGCTGGAGACCCTCGGCACCGAGGAGCACGGCTTCGACCGCGTCGTCGACCGCGAAGCGGTGCGCCCCTGCCTGTGCCACTTGCCCGAGCGCGAGCAGCACATCCTCTACCTGCGATTCTTCTGCGACATGACGCAGTCGCGCATAGCGAACCTGCTCGGCATCTCGCAGATGCACGTCTCGCGGCTGCTCAGCCACGCGTGCAGACAGGTGCGTGAGGAGATCGAGTCGGACGCGCGTCCGCAGCCGGCGGACGCGGAGGAGGGCGCCGGCCGCCACGGGCCGGCCGCGGCAGCCGCCTGAGCGGCGGTCGCCGGGAAGGGAAGGATGAGCGAGCCCAAGCAGTACAAGAACGGCCAGGGGGGACCCGTGCGTTACGTACGGGAGCGTGCGGCCCGCCTCGGCGACAGGTTGCAGCGGGTGCGGAACAGGGCGGGACCCGAACGCGAGACGCTGCTGCTCCTCGTCAAGAGCGCGATCGCGGGGATCGTCGCCTGGGCGCTGGCGCAGTACGTGGTGGGTTCGCCGCAGCCGACGTACGCGCCGTTCACCGCGCTGCTCGTGGTGCAGTCCTCGGCGTACCGGACGATCTGGCAGTCGGTGCAGTACGTCGGTGCCCTGCTGCTCGGCGTCTTCGCGGCGGGAGCGGCGCAGCCGCTCCTCGGCCCCAACCTCCTGACGTTCTCGCTGATGCTCCTCGTCGCGCTGGTGATCGGGCGGTGGCGGCGGCTGGGGACGCAGGGCGTCCAGGTCTCCGTCGCCGCCGTCTTCGCGTACAACGCGCTGCTCCAGAGCGGTTCGGCGTCGGTCTGGCAGATCGCGGGGACGACGTTGCTCGGCGCCGGCGTGGGCCTCCTCGTCTCGCTGCTCATCCTGCCGCCGCTGCGGTACAACACGGCGGCCGCGGGCGTCCGGCAGCTCTCCACCGCCTTCGACAGCCTGCTGAGCGACGTCGCGGGCGGGCTGCGGGACGGTGTGCCCGAGCGCAGGCGCGTCGGCGACTGGCTCGACCGCGCACGGGAGTTGGACCGCACCGTCGCGGGGGCGCGCAGCGCCGTGGAGAGCGGTGCGGAGAGCGTGCTCTACAACCCGCGGCGGTTCCTCAGGGGCTCGGTGCCGAAGCGGTTCAGCGGCTACCGCTCGCTCGTCGAGGCGCTGGCGCGCGGCGGCGAGCACCTGCGCAGCATCAGCTACGCGCTCCTGCGGATCATGGACGACGACGAAGCGCGGCTGCCGAGCGAGGAGTTCCTCTCCCGGTACGCCGACTTCCTCGACGCGCTGGCAGGCGCACCCCAGGCGCTCTGCGAGCAGCAGCAGAGCCGGGAAGGCGACGGCTCGTCGCACGACGGCGAGCAGGCCGAGCAGGCCGAGGACACCTACGAGGACGCGCTCACGCGGGCCCGCGAACTCCTCGCCGAGCTGCACCGCTCGACGCCCGACAGCTCGGAGGACCCCTCCGCCTGGCCGACGTACGGCGTGCTCCTCACCGACGCCGACCGGCTCGTCGACGAGTTCTCCCGCGCGCGGCAGGAGGGCGCCGTGCACCCGTCGGGCAGCTAGCTGCCGCCGGTCCGCCGCACCGAACTCCCGCGCGGCGCGGCGGAGCCTCCGCCGGTCACGCGCACCGGCGGGCTCAGCGTCCGGTGGACGAGGAAGTCGGTGAGCCGCCTGTGCCCCCGCACCGGGTCGACGCTGCCCCCGCCGCCGACCGCGGCGCGCTGGCGCTCCGCGCCCGTCCCCTCGGAGACGACCGCGGTGAGCATCCGCTGGACGGCCGCCAGATCCCCTGCGTCCTCCAGCGCGTCGGAAGTGTGGCGGACGAGGGCGTCGAGGAGGCGCCTCGCCGGGACCTGGCGCTGCGCGTAGACGTCGACGGCCCAGCCGCGCAGGCCGTGCCTGGCCGCCGACCACACCGCCGTGTTGCCGACCTGCGGGTCGAAAGGCACGGCCTCGCGGCCCCGTTCGAGGTCCCGGAGTGCCGTGACGACCAGGCCGCGCGCCAACGCCGCCTGGAGCACCGCGTCCTCGACGGTCAGCGCGCTATCGGAGGCGCGCAGCTCCACCGTCGGGAAGCGGTTGGAGACGCGCGCGAGCCACATGCTGTGCCGCTCGTCGATGCGCGCACCGCACGCGACGAGGCGGTCGATCCAGGCGTCGTACGCCTCGGCCGAGGCCGCGTACGGCGGCATCCCCGCAGCGGGGAACCGCGTCTGCTCGATCGCCCGCCAGCTTCCGTACCCGGTGTCGGTGCCGCTGCGGAAGGGGGAGTTGGAGGAGAGGGCGAGGAGCATCGGGAGCCAGGGGCGGAGGTGGTTGAGGACGGCGACGGCGCGTTCGCGCTCCCCGACGGCGACGTGGACGTGGCAGCCGTTGCACTCGTAGTCGCCCGCCGTCCTCGCGTACGTCTCCGCGATGCGGCGGTAGCGGTCGCCGGGCGCGAGCGGGGAGGGGCGGGAGCGGAGCCACGGGGTCGCGGTGGCGACGAGGCGGGAGCCCTCTTCGGCCGCCGCGTCCGCGAGCATCCGGCGGGCGAGGAGGAGGTCCTCCGCGACCTCCGCGAGGCTGCCGCAGATCGAGGAGGCCGTCTCCAACTGCGTGGTGAGCAGCTCGAACTTGAACTCGGGGAGCGGCCGGCCCGATCGGCGCGCGAACTCCGGGCCGTCGGGGACGCGGGCCAGCACCCGGTCGGCGCACGGCGCGAGGCGCCCGGTCGCCGCGTCGACGAGGAAGAACTCCTCCTCGACGCCGACCGTCGGTGCAGCCGCGTTCGCCATCTGACCTCCCAGGGAGCCGGCCGGCACCGCTGCCGGCCCGGGCGCGCGCCGGCCGGCGGACGTCCCGGCGCCAGGCGATGCGCCGCTCCCCGCAACGATCGCAAAGGTCGGGCCGTCCGGCATCTTCGGGAACGTGCCGGAGTGAACGCGTTTGCCGCCCGCGTCCCCGTGGCACGCGCGGCGGTGCGAGCGGTTACCCGCGGCAGTCGTACGTGAGGAGAGACGCCATGCCGGCCGGAGCCAGCAGCAAGCGGGAGCGGCAGTACGAGCACATCAAGAAGGGCCAGCGGGAGCGCGGCACTTCCGAGGGCAGGGCCGAGGAGATCGCCGCGCGTACCGTCAACAAGGAGCGGGCGCAGACCGGCGAGTCCCGCCGGCGCAGCCGCACCTCCACACGGGACAAGCCCGCGCCCCAACGCGGCGGCGAGCGTTCGCACCGCGGGCCCGTCAGCCCGACCCGCGATCAGCTCTACAACGAGGCGAAGCAGCGCGGCGTCGAGGGGCGCTCCCGGATGAACAAGGCGCAGCTCGAAAAGGCGCTGGGCCGCAAGCGGAAGTAGCCGATGGCGGGCGCGGCCGCGCGACGCGGTCTGTACGCGGGGTCCGGCGACGGGGTATCCAGCGGGGTATGACCGACGTGAACTGCAACGGTGCGCACCTCGACACGTCCGCAGTCCCCGAGCCGGGCGAGCCGCCGGAGGAGGTCGTCTCCCGGCTGACGCTCGCCGAGAAGGCGTCGCTGACGAGCGGGGCCGACTTCTGGCACACGGAGGAGATAGCCCGTCCCGGCGGCGAGTTGCTCGTCCCCCGCGCCGCGTTGAGCGACGGGCCGCACGGGCTGCGGAAGCAGCCGGAGCAGGGCGAGCACCTCGGCGCGGGCGGCAGCGTCCCCGCCACCTGCTTCCCGCCCGCGGTCGGCGTCGGCTCCTCGCTCGACACCGGGCTGTTGGAGCGCGTCGG
Source organism: Streptomyces xiaopingdaonensis (assembly GCF_000262345.1). Lineage (GTDB taxonomy): Bacteria > Actinomycetota > Actinomycetes > Streptomycetales > Streptomycetaceae > Streptomyces > Streptomyces xiaopingdaonensis. Next base: position 20,872 of record NZ_AJTQ01000071.1, read on the forward strand.
TGCGGCCGTCGCCGACGAGGCGCGCGCCGAGGGCGTGCACGTGGTGCTCGGCCCCGGGATCAACATCAAGCGCTCGCCGCTGTGCGGGCGGAACTTCGAGTACTACTCGGAGGATCCGCTCGTCTCGGGCGCCCTCGGCGCCGCGTTCGTGCGCGGGGTGCAGAGCCGCGGCGTGGGGGCCTCGCTGAAGCACTTCGCGGCCAACAACCAGGAGCACGACCGTCTGCGGATCAGCGCCGAGGTCGACGAACGCCCGCTGCGCGAGATCTACTTGCGCGGGTTCGCGCGGGTGGTCGCCGAGGCGCAGCCGTGGACGGTGATGTGCTCCTACAACCGGCTCAACGGCGTCTACGCCTCGCAGCACGCGTGGCTCCTCACACAGGTGCTGCGCGAGGAGTGGGGGTTCGACGGGCTCGTCGTCTCCGACTGGGGCGCCGTCGACGACCGGGTCGCCGGCCTGGCGGCCGGGCTCGACCTGGAGATGCCGTCGAGCGGGGGCCGCACCGACGCGCAGCTCGTGGAGGCCGTCCGCAGCGGCGAGTTGGAGGAGTCCGCGCTCGACCGCTCCGCGGGGCGCGTCGTGCGGCTCGTGCGCCGGGCGCACGCGGCGGCGGACTCCGGAGCGGCGTACGACGCGCAGGCGCACCACGCCCTCGCCAGGGAGGCGGCGGCGCGCAGCATCGTGCTGCTGAAGAACGAGGGCGGACTGCTCCCCCTCGCCGAGGACGGCCAACGCCTCGCCGTGCTGGGCGAGTTCGCACGGACCCCGCGCTACCAGGGCGGCGGCAGCTCGCACATCAACCCCACACGGGTCGACTCGGCGCTCGACGAGTTCGTCCGGCGCCTCGGCTCCGAGCAGGTCGACTTCGCCCCCGGCTTCCCGCTGGAGGGCGACGAGAGCGACGAGGGGAAGCTGCTCGCCAACGCCGTCACGGCCGCCGCGTCCGCGCACACCGCCGTCGTCTTCCTCGGGCTGCCCGCGGAGGCGGAGTCGGAGGGGTACGACAGGGCGCACATGCGGCTGCCCGAACCCCAACTCCGGCTGCTCGACGCCGTCCTGGAGGTCAACCCGCGCACCGTCGCCGTGCTCTCCAACGGTGGCGCCGTCGAGGTCTCCGGGTTCGCCGACGCGGTGCCCGCCCTGCTGGAGGGCTGGCTGCTGGGGCAGGCGGGCGGCTCCGCGACCGTCGACGTCCTCTACGGCGACGTCAACCCCTCGGCGCGGCTCACCGAGACCCTTCCGCACCGCCTCCAGGACACCCCCGCGTACCTCGACTTCCCCGGCGAACTGGGCCGCGTCCGGTACGGCGAGGGCGTCTTCGTCGGATACCGCTGGTACGACGCGCGCCAGGCGGACGTCGCCTTCCCCTTCGGGCACGGGCTCTCCTACACCACCTTCGGGTACCGCGACCTCGCCGTCGCGCAGGACGCGGACGGGCTCCTCGTGCGGTGCGCCGTCGCCAACACCGGGCGGCGGGCCGGTCGGGAGGTCGTCCAGGTCTACGTCGGCCGCCCGGACTCCCGCGTGGCGCGTCCGCCGCGCGAGCTGAAAGCCTTCGCCTCCGTCCACCTGGAACCGGGCGAGGAACGGGAGGTGGAGCTGCGGGTGCGGCGCGCCGACCTCGCGTACTGGGACACGCGGGTGGGCAGGTGGCTCGTCGAGGGCGGCCGCCACACGGTCGACGTCGGCGCCTCCAGCCGCGACCTGCGGCTGAGCACCCGCACCGAGCTGGCGGGCGACGACGCCGACCTCCCGCTCGGCCTCCACTCCACCCTCGGCGAACTGCTCGCACACCCCGTCGCGGGCCCGGCGTTCCGCAGGGCCGCCGCCTCCGCCGTGGGCGAGGAGGCGGTCTCGGGGCTCCTCGACGACCCGACGATGCAGCAGATGGCGGCCTCCTTTCCCGTCGGCAGGCTCCCCTCGTTCTTCGGCGCGACGCTGGACCTGGAACGGTTGGAGCAGCTCCTCGGGGAGGCGAATGAGGGACGGTAGGGCGGAAGTCGGGGACGGCGTCCGGCGGTTGGAGGCGTTCCGCCGTGCGACGCGCTCCGCGGGCAGGCCCGGTGCCGGGTGCCGTCGCCTCCGGTCGACCGGTTCGTGTGCGGTGGTGGGTCGGTTCTCGGCGCCGTCTCGCTCCTGTCGGCGGGAGTTGTGCGCGGTGGGAGCGTCGGCCGGGCTCGCATCGTCCGCGGGTGGTGCCCGGCGGTTGGGGGGCTCGGCGGACTTGTGCGGGCGGGGCCTGCCGGGGCGGCCGTCGCCTCGTGCCGACGGGGCCCGTGTGGCGGCCGCGTGGGGCCGCGCTTGCCTGCCTCGGTGGTTCGGGCGCGGCGGCGTACGGCAAGCGGTGTGCAGGAACGGGACCAACTCGGCTCCGCTGCGGTGTACTTGCACGCCCGCCGCGCCTGCCTGCCCTCGCGCGCCGGGGCGTCCTGCCGCGCTGGGGCGACGTGCGCCGGAGTCCGCTCGGCGGCGCGCACCGGAACCGTACGAACGGGTGATCCCGGAGCCCGCTGGTACGGCAGCGGCCCGCGCCCGGCGCCGCACGCGGGAGGGTGTCGGGGGAAGGCGCCCCCGCGCCGTGGCAACGCGCCCGCGTAGCCGGGGGGTTGGGGCAGGCAGCGAGCGAGAGGCGGGCACCCGGTGAGCGACACCCCGATCGAGGAGTACGGCCTCCTCTCCGACCGGCACGGCGCCGCGCTCGTCAGCAGGGAGGGCAGCGTCGACTGGCTCTGCCTCCCCCGCTTCGACAGCCCCGCACTCTTCGCCCGGCTCCTCGACGACTCCGCGGGCCACTGGCTCGTACGCCCCGAGCACACCCTGCACACCGCACGCCGCTACTTGCCGGGAACGATGGTGCTGCGCACGGAGTTCACCACGGAGACCGGCACCGTCGAGCTCACCGACGCGCTCGCACTCGGCGCCAGCGGGGACCCGCACCGGCTCGGCGAGGGCGCGGAGCACCTCCTCATCCGGTCCGTCCGGTGCACCAAGGGCTCCGCCGAGGTCCGCGTCGAGTACCGGCCGCGTCCCGAGTACGGCCGCGTCGTCCCCGTCCTGCGGGCGTTCGACGGAGGGTTGCGGGCGCGCGGCGGCCCCGCGGCGCTCGCGCTGAGCAGCCCCGTCGCGCTGGACACGGGCGACGGGGCCGCCGGCACCGTGCTCGCGCTCTCCGAGGGCGAGACGGTCCGGCTCGCGCTGCACGCCGGAAGCCTCGACGGCCCGCTGCCGCGCCTGCTCGGCCAGCGCGAGATCGGCGAGCGCCTCGCCGCGACGGCGACGGCCTGGCGCTCCTGGTCCCGCCTCCACCAGGACTACCAAGGACCGTGGCGCCGCGAGGTGCTCGACTCGGGACGCGTCCTCCAGGCGCTCTCCTACCAACCGACGGGCGCGATCGTCGCGGCGGCGACCACCTCCCTGCCCGAGGAGGTCGGCGGCGTGCGGAACTGGGACTACCGGTACAGCTGGGTGCGGGACGCGGCGCTCAGCATGGACGCCCTCGGCTCCTCGGCGTGCCTCGACGAGGTGGCCCACTTCTTCGCCTTCATGACCGACGCGGCGGCCACCGACTGGCCGCGCACCCACCTCCAGATCATGTACGGCATCGGCGGCGAACGCGACCTGACGGAGCGGGAGTTGCCGCACCTCGCCGGGTGGCGCGGCAGCGTGCCCGTACGAGTGGGGAACGCCGCCTGGACGCAGGCGCAGCTCGACTCCTACGGCGAACTCCTCGCCTGCGCCGAACGCTTCGCCGACCGGCTCGACCCGGACGACGCCGCGCAGCACGCCTTCCTCGTCTCGCTCGCCGACACGGCCGCCGAGGAGTGGCGCACGCCCGACCACGGGATCTGGGAAGTGCGCGGCCCCGCACAGCACTTCGTCCACTCCAAGCTCATGTGCTGGGTCGCCCTCGACCGTGCCCTCCGCCTCGCCGACCGCATCGGCGCGCGCCATCGCGTCGAGGGCTGGAAGCGCGACCGCGAGGAGATCCGGGAGGCGATCCTCGAGCACGGCTGGAACACCCGGACCGGCGCGTTCACGCAGTACTTCGGCTCGGAGGACCTCGACGCCTCCACGCTGATGCTGCCGATCTCCGGCTTCCTGCCCCCGACCGACGAGCGCGCTCTCGCCACGATCGACGCCGTCGCCGCACACCTCACGGACGCGGGTTCAGGGCTCGTACGCAGGTACCGCAGTGCGGCACCCGTCGACGGCCTGGAGGGCAGCGAGGGCAGCTTCCTTCTCTGCACGTTCTGGCTCGCCCAGGCCCAGGCGCTCGCCGGCCGTCTCGAAGAGGCCCGCACTGTTTTCGAACGCGCCGCCTCCTACGCCAACGACCTCGGCCTCCTCGCCGAACAGGTCGACGCCGGCACCGGGTCCCTTCTGGGCAACTACCCGCAGGCGTTCAGCCACATCGGCCTCATCAACGCGGCCCACGCCATCGGCCAGGCGGAGGGGACCCTCAGCCGTCCTCTCCGGGGGCCCTGCGCCTGACCGCGCCGTCGTGTGCGGCGGAGGGCGACCGGGAGTCGGTGGGGGCGGCGGTTGGTCACGACCGCCGGTGGACCTTGCGGAGTTGAGGAGGTGCAACCGGCGGAGACGGAGTCCCGAGGACCTTTTCCGGCCCGGTCCGAGCCCTTCCGGGCAGTACCGCGTCAGTCTGCTCCGCCGCAGGCCACTGCGGCGGAGTGTCCGGCTCGTTCCGGGCCGCTCCGGCTGGTTCCGGGGCTGCCGCTCACGCGCTGCCCACGCAGAGAGACCTGCGCCATCGCTTCTGACTTGCGCGGTTGCACGCAGCGGGCGCCGCTCAGTGCATGCTGAGAAGCCCCGGCCGGTGAACACCACCGAGCCGGGGCTTCGCCGCGCTGTGGAGCAGTCAGTGCTGCGCGTTGTCCTCGGGCTCTCCGCCGACGGCGGGCGGGTTCGGTTCAGCAGGGGCCGTGCGGAACCGCAGGCACCCGTACGTACCGAACAGACCGATCAACTGCGGCAGATGGGCGCGAGCCGCACTGCGGCCCAGGGGCTCTTTCCTCACCCGCGCCCCTCCAGGTCCGCCCACACGATCTTGCCCCAGCGTCGCTCATCCGTGCCCCAGTCGGCGGCCAGCGCCGCGACGAGACGCAGGCCGCGCCCGCCCTCTTCGCTGCCGTCCGCCTCGTGCTCCACCGGCCGCGCCCGGGAGAGGTCCGCGACGCCGACCCGCACCCGTGCGGCGTCGCGGTGGTCGATGACGACTCGGATGGACTCCCGGCGGGCGTGCTGTACGGCGTTGGCCACCAGCTCGGAGACGATCAGCGCCCCGTCCTCGGCCAAGTCGTTCAACCCCCAGACAGCACAGGCTGCATGAAGCAGGCGCCGCGCGGTCGCGGCACTTTCCGGCTGGCGGGGCAGGGTCTCGCTGTACCTGGCGCGCCCGGTCTGACGGGCCGGGGTTGTAGGTTGCGGCATGTCGGTCTGCTTCCTTCAGATCGGCCAGCCCCGGGGCCGTTCGCGCGGTCGCCGGGGCGCTTCGCGTTCAGGTAACCGGGGGGCGTGATCATGCGGAGGAGCCAACCGGGGGCCAGGGAGGGGCCACACTGAATACAGAAGGGGGGGCACCATGAGCGACACCGCCGACCGACGCCGTGAGTTCGGCGCCTACCTCGCCGGTCTGCGGCGGCACTCCGACCGCTCGCAACGGCAGTTCGCCGCCGTGCTCTGCGCCGTGTCCGGCGCCCAGTCACTCACGCGGAACGAGGTCTCCCGGTGGGAGCGCGGGGAGCGCATCCCGGATGTGTGGCTGCCCACCTTCGCGCGGGTACTCGGCGTGCCGCTGCGTGAGCTGGAGCAAGCAGCCGCGTACGCCCGGGGGGACGCTCAGGCCGGACTGCCCCGGATCGCGGCCACCCTCGCGGACCTACTGCCCGACGGGGACGCGCTGGAGCCCCTGGCGGCTCCCCGCGGCCGTCGGGTCGGTGCCACCACCGTGGAGGGCCTGGCGGCTCGCGTGCACGGCCTCCGGCTCGCGGACGACGTGCTGTCCGGCGGGGACCTGATCGCCCCCGCATTCCGTGAGCTGCGCGCCGCCGTCCGGCTGTACCGCGAGTCCGAGCATTCCGAGGAGACGGGGCGTGGCCTGCTGGTGCAGGTCGGGGAGTTGGGGCAGATCGCCGGGTGGATCGCCTCGGACGCCGGTCGGGGCGAGGAAGCGGAGCACACCTACCGGCTCGGCCTCTCGGCCGCCCGCCAGGCCGGGGATGCGCCGCTGGTTGCACAGCTCGCGGGCAGCCTCGGCTACCATCTGACCAACAGCGGCCGGGAGCGGGAGGGTCTGGAGTGGACGAAGGCAGCCGTTGCGGAGGCCGGGCCGGACGCTCCGGCCACGACACGCGCCCTGTTCCTCGATCGCGTGGCGTGGGCGCATACGCGTGCCGGGGAGACGCAACCGGCTCTACGGGCGCTCGGGGAGGCGCACGCCGCCCTGGACACCACGGACGGCCCTCCGGCGCCGACGTGGGCGTACTGGGTGAACCGCGAAGAGCTGGAGGTCATGGACGCCCGGGTGTTCACCGAACTGCGCCGCCCGCTGCGTGCGGTGCCGCTGCTTCAGCACGTGCTGGGACGGTACGACGCCACGCACGCCCGGGAGGTCGCGCTGTACCGCTCGTGGCTGGCCGTGGCACTGGCCGACGCCAACGAGCCCGAGCAGGCCGCCGAAGAGGCCCGCCGCGTCATCGACACGTCCGGGGATATTTCCTCGGAGCGCACGGCGGAGAGGGCCCGTACGGTCCTGCACCGACTGAAGCGGCACGAGAACGTACCCGAGGCGCGCGAAGTGCTGGCTGACTACGGGCACTTGTTGCTCACGTAGTTGCACAGCTCCCTCGCCCACGTCTCATTGGCGTACAGCGTCCGCAAGAGGTCACCCAACCTCTCTGCGCTCTCCGCCACGCGACACCGCGACTCTGATCCACGCAGGACGATGACCGGAGAGGCGCAGGAGCGGAGCAACAGCGCCCGAGCAACGACGAGTTGGCGGACCGGGCGAGTCGTTGCGCCGCGTCGTCGTGGAGCACCCGGCCTCGCTGGAGGCGCAGGCGGGCCGTACCGCGGCGCGGCCCGAACGGTGTCGCCGGGCCGCGCGGGCCGGTTCAGACGTTGACGCCGAAGTCCTGGGCGATGCCCGCGAGTCCGGAGGCGTAGCCTTGGCCGACGGCGCGGAACTTCCACTCGGCGCCGTGGCGGTAGAGCTCGCCGAAGACCATCGCGGTCTCCGTCGCGGCGTCCTCGGTGAGGTCGTAGCGGGCGAGTTCGGAGCCGTCGGCGCTGTTGACGACGCGGATGAAGGCGTTGCGGACCTGGCCGAAGCTCTGGTTCCGCTCCTCGGCGTCGTAGATCGAGACGGGGAAGACGACCTTCTCGACCTCGGCGGGCACCTGGGAGAGGTCGACCTGGATCTGCTCGTCGTCCCCGCCGCTGCCGCCGGTGAGGTCGTCGCCGGAGTGCACCACCGAACCCTCGGGGCTGCGCAGGTTGTTGAAGAAGACGAAGTGCTGATCGCTGGGGACCTTGCCGGCCGCGTCGCAGAGGAGTGCGGAGGCGTCGAGGTCGTAGTCGGCACCCGTGGTGGTGCGGACCTCCCAGCCGAGGCCCACCATGACGGCGGTGAGCCCGGGGGCCTCCTTGCTCAGCGAGACGTTGCCGCCCTTGGACAGGGTCACACCCATGGGAATACCTCCACTGCTTCTCTGCCGCCGCGGACCGTCCCGCGTGCGGTGCGGGTGATACGCGGGGTGGTGTGCTGCTGCGTGGTGAACGGGCCGGGCGCGCGCGGAGTTCCAAGATTGCGCAATCACTTAACTGCGACTGACCGGCGGGTTCCGCTCCGCGCGGGGCTTTGTGGCGACCCTGCGCCGAACTCGTTGAGTGCGCGGGGTAGTTCGGCTCGACGAGCTGGGGCCTGTCGGAGAGAAGTACGCGCCGTCGCACACAGACGTGCAAGGCCTCGAAGGCAATGCGAATCGGAGGCGAAGCCCCTCCGCGCCCTCGATGCTCGGGTCGCGGCGAGAGCCGAGCCCTTCGGGGAGTTTGGTGGTGAAGACCCGAACGCTTCTCACTTGCGGTTCTGCGGTGCTACATGCCCTGGCCGGCGGAGGTACGAACCGTCAGACGACGAACGTCCCTTTGTTGGGGAGCGTGGCCACCAATCCCCGGTCACGCAGTTCCCGCACCGCCCGGCGGACCGTGCCGGGTGCCACGCCGTACTGAGCGCCCATGTCCCGCTCGTTGGGTAGCCGCGCACCCTTCGGGAGTCGGCCGGTGCGGATCTCCTCCGCCACGGCGTCAGCGACCTTGACGTACTCGTACTGAATCTCTGTCACAGTGCCAGAGTGCGGCCCTCTGCCGCCGCACGCCGCTACAGGTGGTCCCGTAGTGTGGCATACAGTGGAGTGTGGCGGTATAGAGTGGGTGGCTCGTGGAGAACCCCCGCGACCGTGTGACCGGCCCGGGGCATGGCCAACCGCTGAAGAGGAGCGATCGACGTGTCCAACCCTCGCGACATGCGCCGCGCGCCGTGGCGCACGCCGAACGGCGGACCGGCGTTCTTCGTCTCCGACGACCAAGACGGCATGCTTGCTGCACTCGCGGACAATGCTGAGTCCACGCTCACCGAGAACGCGAGAACTACGCTGCAATTCGCGGACACGGTCCTCGCGAGGGGAGCCGCGGAGCCCATCGAGGTCCGCTACCTGGCCAAGACGCTGTACCAGTCGCTACAGGATGCGTTGTACGTTGCTGAGCTGCGCGGCGAACGCCTGGGAATGGAGGAGTAGGCGCGCAAACCGGCGACGGGTGCGCATCGTTGGGCGCCGGGCAGCGGCGGCGGAGCACCCGCTTCCATAGCTGCGCGTTCCCCGGATGCGGCGTCGGTGTCAGTGCCGGGACCTATAACTGTGCGCATGACTCCGGAACCCGTGCACTGGAAGCTCGTCGTCGACGCCCACGACCCGCACGCGCAGGCCGAGTTCTGGGCCGCCGCACTCCACTACACGTTCGAGGACCACAGCGTCCTCATCGGCAAGCTCCTGGGGCTCGGCGCGATCACCCCGGAACTGGTGCTCCGCCACCGGGAGCGCGACGCCTGGCGGGACGCCGCCGCGGTGCGCCATCCCGCCGACCCGCACGACCCGGAGAGCGGCACAGGACTCGGCCGCCGCCTGCTCTTCAACCGCGTCCCACTGCCGGAGGAGACGGCGAAGAACCGTCTCCACATCGACCTGCACGGCCCCGAAGGCGCCCGCGATCCGGAGGTGCAGCGCCTCCGCGCCCTCGGCGCCCGCGTCGAGGCGCACGTCGAGGAACCGGCGGGGAGCTGGACGGTGATGACGGACCCGGAAGGCAACGAGTTCTGCGTGCACTGAAGCAGCGCCGCCGGGTCGAGGGCGGTCGTGCGAGATCAGGCGGAGGGGCACAACGTTCAAGTGGCCAGCGCGGGTTGCTGCTGCGGTGTTGGATGCGGTGCCTCGGACATCGGGCGTGGAGACGCCCGGCGACGGGTGCGTGGCGCGTGGTGCCGGACGTGGAATGCCGGGGCGAGCATTGGGTGCCGGCCGCCGGTGCGGTACACGGGACGCCGAGAGGGCGCCGGGCATGGACGCCGAGGGTGTCGGGCAAGCCGCATGCCGGACACGGGGCGCCGGACGCTGGTGCCGGACGTGGAATGCCGGGCGCCAAGCATCGGGCGCCGGACTGGATGCGGGACGCAGGTCGCGGGACGTAGGACGTCGGGTGCCGGACGCCGGACGCCGGACATGGGAACGGGAGACGTGGGGCGCCGGACGCGGGATGCCGAAAGCCGCATGCCGGGCGCGGGACGCCGGCCTCGACGGGGCCGCGCGAGACCGCCGATGACGCGAGCACGCCCGCCGTGACTGCGTCGCCGCGCGCCAACTCACGGGAAACAACCACGTCCCCGCCCCGCCGCCCGGTCGTCCCGTCTCAGTCCGACGTCCGCTCCGAGTCCCCCGGGGCGCTCCGCAGGCTGCGGAAGCCGGGGGTGGCGAAGTCGGGGCTGGAGAAGTCGGGAGCGGCGTACCCGGGGCCGTCCTCGGTGCCGTCGTCCTCCGTTTCGTCGGTGCCGGTGCCGGTGCCGGTGCCGGTGCCGGTGCCGCGCTGCGGCGGGAGCGTAACGCCCGCGGAGGGCGCCGAACGAGCGGGCGCATCACCGGTGTTGGAGCGCTGGCCGCCGCCGGGCCTGAGCTGCTTGCGCAGGTACGGGAGGACGCCGCGGTCCCGGAGAGCGGTGAGCCACGCTTCGCGTGCCTCGTCTTCCGCCTGCGCCGCCTCGGGGGAGACGGGGCCGTGCCGGTGGAGCGGACGGTTTCGCAGCGCCCCGACGGCGACGCCCACGAGGGCCGCGAGCAGCGCGACGAGCGCCACCACCAGAGTCGTCCAGCCCGCCGTGACCAACCCGTCGGCGAGCGGCGGGGGTTCGCTGAGTATCCGGAGGCCGTAGCCGCCCGCGAGGAAGACCAGCGCGGCGATGGCGGCGAGCGAGGGGACGATGGCGCCGAGCGCCTGGAGGACGGCGCGGGTCGTCCAGGGGGCGTGCGGCTCGTCGGGGTGTCTGCGGCGGGGGATGCCGGAGCGGGCCGGGCGGGGGCGCCTGCGGGCGAGGTAGGCGCGGTACTCGGGGGCGGCCGGTGCTGCCACGGAGTCGGTCGCGCGGAGCGCGCGGGCGCGCAGCCTGCGGGCGTCCAGGCGGGTTTCGGGAGCGTCGAGGAGGGATTCGATCTCATCGGAGCCGATCGCCTCGTCGAGTACCCTCTCGAACTCCGGCCTGTCCTCCGCCTTGAGACGGTTGGCGCGGTCCATGGACACCCCCGGTTGCAGTGGAACGGCGTGCGTACGCCCGGCGGCCTTGCTGCGGGCGGCGGTGCGTGCACCGCTCCGCCTCCTCGACCGGCCGGCGGGGAGCCGCTCCGGCAGGCGAGCGTGAACGGTGCTGCACTCGCCATTCTATTTCCCGGATTGCGCAATCCCTAAAGCGAGTTGGTCACGCTCGGTCGGGTGGATTGCCGACTCGTCGCCTTCACGCGACATCCCTACCCGTCCGCGTCCCTTCCTCACCTGCGGCGAAGCGAGAGGGCACCGCCCTGCCCGCGACTCGTGCGGCGTCGCGCTCTGCGACGTCCCCGTGTGCGGGGTGGCCGAATCCCTCACTGTACGCGGCGAGTTCACGCCGTCTTTCGTACCGGCGCCGGGCCACGACGAGAGCGGCGGCGTAGAGCCCGAGCACCGGGACGAGCAGCGCGTAGTACAGCGGCGGCAGACCCGTCATGCCGAGCGGCGGGGCGAGCGGCGAGAGCGGCAGCACCACGCCGACGCAGGCGAGTCCGGCGACGGCCGCGAGCACGGGGCGCGGCACGGCACCGCACCCCGGCGCGTACGGCGCGCGCCCCGTACGCAGCAGGAGGATGACGAGCGCCTGGGTGAGCAGGTTCTCCGTGAACCAGCCGGCGTGGAACTCGTCCTGCCCGCCAGGTCCCAGCGCCCCGTGCACGGCGAGCGCGAGCACCGCGAAGGTCGCGAGGTCGGCGACAGCGTTGAGCAGGCCGAAACCCGCGACGAAGCCGAGGAGTTCGCGCGGGCGCAGCGCCGTGGGCCTCCGCAGCGACACGGGGGCCGGCCGGTCGAACGCGAAGGCGAGCTGGGCGGCGTCGAAGCAGAGGTTCTGGACGAGGACCTGCGCGGGGAACATGGGCAGGAACGGCAGCAGGAGCCCGGCGACGAGCATCGCCAGCACGTTGCCGAGGTTGGAGGAGAGGACGGCCCTCAAATAGGCACCGAGGTTGGCCCCGCACCGCCTGCCCACCGTGACGGCCCCGGTGACGGCGGTGAGGTCCTTCGCCGCGCCGACGGCCACCACGATGTCCGCCGCCTCGCGCGCCACGGGCGCCGCGTCGCGCGGGGCGAGGCCGACGTCCGCCGACTGGAGCGCGGGCAGGTCGTTGACGCCGTCCCCCAGGTACGCCGTGGTGCGCCCCCGGGCGCGCAGCGCGGTGACGACGCGGGCCTTCTGCTCCGGCGTGCACCGCGCGAAGACGTCGGTTCGCTCGGCGGCGTCGGCGAGTTGGGCGTCGTCGAGGCGGTCCGTCGCGTCGCCGGTGAGAACCGGGGTGCGGACGCCTGGAGGGCCGAACTCCTGTGTCGCGGGGTGCGCGGGCCCGTGCGCGGCGAGGCCGAGATCGCGTGCCGCTCGCGCCGCGGTGCCGGGGTGATCGCCGGTGAGGAGCTTCACGGAGACGCCGAGGGATGCGAGCTCGGCGAGCGCCTCCGCGGCCGAGGGGTCGGGTGCGTCGCGGAGGCCGACGTAGCCGAGGAGGGTCAGACCGCTCTCGTCGGCCCGGGTGTACCGCGTCGTCCGTGCCGGGCGCTCCGCTGCCGCCACGGCGAGGACGCGCAGCCCGTCGTCCCCGAAGTCGGCGGCACGGCGCAGGAGTCGGCTGCGCTCCTGCTCGTCGAGAGGGCGCTCGGTGCCGTCCGGGAGGCGCAGGCCCGTGCAGCGCTCCAGGATCTGCTCCGGGGCGCCCTTGCTGACGAGCGTGTGGAAGCCGGCGCGCTGCGGTGTGCGCACCACGGCGCAGGCGCTGCGGTGCGCCGGGTCGAGCGGCAGCGCGTCGACGCCCTCGTACGCCCATGGTGAGGCGGGATCGGCGACGGTCTCCTCCGCCGCCTCCAGCAGTGCCTCGTCGAGTGCGTCCGGGTGGGGCGCGTCGGCCAGTTGGAGCGTCCACAGGCTGTTGACGGCGGCCCAGTGGGCGACGAGCGGTTCGGCGGTGCCCGTACCGTCCACCGAGCAGTCGAGGACGGGGCGGCCCTGCGTGAGCGTGCCGGTCTTGTCGGTGCAGAGGACCTCGGCCGCACCGAGGTCGTGGAGCGCGGGCAGGCGCTTGACGAGCACCTCGCCGTCCCCGGCGAGCCGCGCCGCGCCCCGCGACAGCGCCGTCGAGACGACGACGGGGAGCATCTCGGGCGTCAGCGCGACGGCCACGGCGACCGCGAACGGCAGCGTCGCGAGGCCCCGTCCGCGCAGCAGCGCGTCGACGAGGAGGGCGGCGGGCGGCAGCAGCAGCATGAACCGCATGAGCATCCACGCGACTTGGCTGACCGCCCGGTCGAAGGCCCCGCCGCCCCGCCGCCGCTGCCGGCGGTAGGCGGAGGCGAAGCGGGTGCGCGCCCCCGTCGCCACGACGACGGCCCGCCCCGTACCGGCGGCGACGCTGCTGCCCTGGAAGCACAGGTGCGGCCCCTCGAACGGCCCGAGGTCCCGGTCGGGCTCCTCGACCGGGTACTTGGGGACCGGCGCCGACTCGCCCGTCAGCGCCGACTGCCGCACCGTGAGCCCGGAGGCGCGCAGCAGGCGGAGGTCGGCGGGGACCGCGTCGCCGGGAGCGAGGCGGACGACGTCGCCGGGCACGAGCTCGTCGACGGGGAGCTCCCGTACGGCGGACGGCGCGCCCTCCGCGGCCCGGCGCTGCACGGTGGCGGTGGCGGCGAGGAGTTCGCGCAGCCTCGACGTCGAGCGGTCGGCGCGGTGCTCGCCCGCTGCCCGCAGCCCCGACCCGACGAGCACCAGCAGCGAGATGGTGCACGCCGTCCCCCACGAGGCGACCGCTGCCGAGACGACGGCGAGCGTGAGCAGCACCGCGGCGAAGGGGTCGCGCAGCGCCAGCAGCAGCCGCCGCGGCCACGACGGGGTCCCGCGGTCGGGGAGCGCGTTCTCGCCCCAGTGCGCCAACCGCCCCTCCGCTTCGGCCTCGTGGAGACCGCGCGGTCCTGTGCCCAGGTGGCGGAGGGTTTCGAGGGAGGTGCCGGCCGTTGCGGGGTCCGGTGCCGTCCGCGGCGGGCCCGTGGCTCCGTAGGAGACGGGCAGGGAGCGCGGCGCGGGGCCCGTCCGGCGGCCCGGGAGGCGCTGGTTCGGCCTGGTGCGGTGGTCAGGCTCCGAGGCCATGCGCGGTCCCCGGCGCTTCGGTTCCGTGGCCGCCGCGTTCGCTCAGCCGCCCGACGAGCCAGCGGACGAGTGTCACGACGTCCGGGTCGTCGACGAGGTACACCACTCGGCGCCCCTCGCGTCTGGAGCGTACGAGCCCGGCGAGCTTCAGTTTGGCGAGGTGCTGGCTGACGGCGGGGAGGGTGCCGCCGACGCGCTGTGCGAGATGGCTCACATCGGACTCGTGCTGGGCGAGCGCCCAGACGAGGTGGAGGCGGGCGGGGGAGGCGAGGAGCCCGAAAGCGGCCGCCGCCTCGGCGAGCACTTCGCTGGACGGGTCGCCGTGCGGGGTGCTCGTCGGTTCGTCGAAGCCGCCGTTCTGCGCCGCCACCGAAACCCCACCTCTCCCGGACCGGCGACGCTGCGGCTGCTGCCTCGGCGCCGTTGCCCCCGGAAGTCTCTCCCGGACCGCTGCCCCGCCCTGGTGACGCTCAGTGTAGGCATCGGGGGAGCTGGCCGGGAATCGTAGGATGACTGGGCAATCGGAGGGAGCGCCCGCCGGGGCGGCTCGCTGCTGCGTGAGAGGAGTCCGGGTGGTACTGCGTGCCGCGGGACGGCAGTCCCTCGTCGATACGGTCGTCGCTCAGCTACGCGACCAACTCGCCGACGGGGAATGGAAGGTGGGCGAGCGCATACCCACCGAGCACGCCCTCGCCGAACAGCTCGAGGTCGGCAGGAACACCGTCAGGGAGGCCGTACGCGTCCTCGTCCACGCCGGGATGCTGCGGTCGCGGCAAGGCGAGGGCACCTTCGTCGTCTCGGCCTCCGACGCGGGCGAGGTGATGCGGAGCGTCCAACGAGCCGGTGTACGCGACGTGTTGGAGCTCCGGATCGCGCTGGAGACCGAGGCCGCACGGCTGGCCGCCGCACGCCGGCAGCCGGCCGACATCGCGCGGATGCGGGAGGCGCTCGAGACGCTGGGGACGCACGTCGACGGTGAACAGCGCCCCCGGGCGGGGCAGTACGAACTCTTCGCCGAGCAGGACACCGCGTTCCACGTCGCACTCGTCGAGTCGGCGCACAACGTCGCGCTCAGCGCCACGTACCGGTGGCTGAGCGGCTCCGTGCGCGACGCCCTCCTCACCTCGCTCCGCGAGACCCGCCGTCCGTCGCTCCGCGACGAACAGACGCTCCCCCTGGCACCGCGCGACCACGCGGCGGTGCTGGAGGCGATCGAGGCCGGAGACCCCGAGCGTGCGGAGCGGGCGATGCGGGCCGTGCTGGAGGAGCCGCGGCGGGTCGTGGACGAGCTGCTCGACGGCGGCCCAGCGGCGTGAAGCGGCCCGCGGCCCGGTCGACGGGCCCGGAACTCCGGTGCGGCTGACGCCCGTCCGGCCGCCATCCGTACGACGTGGAGGAGAGGACCGCACGCACATGGCGACAGAGGCGGACAGCGCGGAGAGAGCGACCGGCGCCGCGCACGCGACGGCGTCACCCCCCGATACCGGGCGGAGGCCCGAGTGCGCTGCCCGCCACCGAACGCCGGACGACGCGCGGCCGGCCGGGCGCCCGCCCGTCGGCGCAGGGCCAACGCCCTTCCGAGGGGGCCTGTTGCTCCTCGTCGGTGTGGTGCTCGCCTTCCTCGACCTGCGGGCCGCGCTCGGCGGCGTCGCGCCCGTGCTGGGGGAGATCTCCGACAGCTTCGGGATGACGGCGACCGTCGCGAGCCTGGTGACCACGCTTCCCGTACTCGCCACGGGGCTCGCCTCCGCGCGCGCCGTGGCTGGAGCGGAGGCTCGGCACGGAGGCGGTGCTCGCCGGGTCGCTCGTGCTCCTCGACGGGGCGTCGCGCTGCGCCGTGGCGCCGGAGATGGCGGCGCTCTTCGGCGGGTGCGCGCTCGTCGGGGCGAGCATCGCCCTGCTCAACGTGCTGATGCCGGGGCTGATCAAGCGCGAGTTCCCCGACCGCGAGGCCGGCATGACCGCCGTCTCCCGACGCGCATGATCCTCGGCGCAACGGTCTCGGCGGCGCTCGCGGTGCCGCTCGGACGGCTGCTCGGCGGGTGGCGCGGCTCGCTCCTCTCCTGGGCCTTCCTTGCTGCGGTCGCCGCGCTCCTGCGGCCGGTCCGGGTCGCCGTCGCGCGGCGTGGTCGACGGGGTGGTGGGCGACGGGCGCGGGCCGGTGGCGTCTCCGGCGGGTCACGGCGGACGGGGGCGGCTCCGCTCCCAGCGGCGCCGTCATGCGGTGTGGTCGCGTCGAGGCCGGTGCGAGCGGAGTCCCGGGGCCGGCACCGGCGGCCCGGGGCAACGGGCGCACGCTCGGGCGCAGTTGGCTCGTCTGGGCAGGTCACGCTCTTCATGGGCTTCCAGTCGATGATGGTCTGCCTCGCCATGGCCTGGATGCCGACGATCCTCACCGACGACGGCACGTCGGGGCGGACTGCCGGTCTTGTCTTCCCTTCTCCACGCTGATGCAGATGCTGGGCACCTTCCTCGTTCCGACGCTCGCCGGCCGGATGCGGGACCGACGGCTCCTCGGCGTCGTGGTGTCGTCGCTGATGGCAGCCGGGGTGACCGGCCTGCTGGTCTCGCCGTCCGGCGGCGCGTGGGTGCGGGCCGGACTGATCGGGACGGGGCAGGGCGGGGCGCTGGGGCTCGCTCTCACCCTCATGGTGCTTCGCTCGGCGGACTCCGCCACCACGGCGCGGCTCTCCGGCATGTCCCGGACCTGGGCTATCTCCTCGCCGCGGCAGGCCCGTTGTCGCTCGGCGCCGTCCATGAGCTGACCGGCGGCTGGCGGGTGCCGATCATGCTGATGCTGGGCGTGTGCGTGACCCTCGGGCTCTTCGGGCTGGGCGCGGGGATGGACCGGACGGTGGCCGTCGGCGAGTGAGGCGGTGACGGCTGCGGCGTGCGTGGCCCCCGGCGGGCGAGCTGGTCGGAGTGCGGGAGTGTCCGGCCACCGTGCCGAGCCGGACGTCGGGGCCGGACTACCGGCGTCCGCGGCCTCGACGGGCGGCTGTCGCAAGCGCGTTGGACAAGTCCGGCGGAGCTTCCCACCTCGCTCGCCGCTGCGGGTCCGATGGTGGTTCGACACCGCTGATGAGTACGCGTCCGGCTCCGTGCGACCAGGAACAGCCGCAGTACGCGGGCGGATTGGCGTCGCTGGGCAGGTTGTTCGCGGAGACCGCCGCCACGCTGAACGAGGTGGTGTCGAGGTGGGTGGCGAGGACAATGCGAAGTGGACGACGGCCGGTACACGCCCGCCCGGCATGCTCTTCAGGAGTTGCGCGACGGCGGAGTCGTCGCCCCGCTCGCTCGGCGGCTTGGGCGCGTTGCCCCCCGCCGGTGGTCTGGTGGAGGGCATAGCTGGAGAGGGCGCCGAAGAAGAACATGATGCCGGCGCAACTTCCGGCGACGAGACCGGCGATCGTCCGGCGGATGGTGCGTCCCTCGGGGACGCGCGTGACGACTGCCACGCCCGGCAGGTAGGGCGGCCACAACCATCCGTCCGGGCGGATGGTCCGTATGAGGCCTTGGCAGGGCGGTTTTTCAGGACTTCAGGGCGAGTCCCCGCTCGTCATGGGAAGCGGCGGGCCACGGGCGCCGCGAGCGGCTGTGCGCGTGCTGGAGCCAGTCGATGATGCCGTCCCGTTCGGCGTCCAGGCTTTCCCAGTCGACTGCAAGGTCCGGCTTGCCGGTACGCCGAAGGAAGGCAGGGAGGTCCTGGAGCTGTTCCCGTATCCAGGCGACGGGGTCGGCCGTCAGGGCGGAGTCGAATACGCGGTCTCCGGGCTCGCCGTCCTCGACGGCCGGGTGCCAGTGAACGCGGTCGCCGCGCCCCGGCCCGGACTCCAGCAGGTCGAGACGGCAGAACGCCGGCTGCACCGTCCAGCGGTCAGAAGCGTAGATGCTGCCTTCCCGATGTTCATCCGCGACGCGGAACTCGATCCGCAACCCCCGCTCCCGCACGTCCGGACCCGTCTCGGCCGGGTCCACGAAGTCGATCTCCTCAGCCGTGATCGCCAGTTGTCCGAACTTCCAGGCTATTTGCATCTCGGTTCCTCCTCGTGATGATCCCCGCAGGGCGTTCGCCTGGCCGTGGCCGGGAAGCCGTCTGCCGCTCCTGCCCCACACTCGGGGAAGCCGCCTTGTCGCCCTCCGGGCCGGTGGGCACCGGGCCCCGGTTCCCGCCGCGACGGCAGCGGTCGACCGGGCGTCATTGTCGACAATCGACGGTGGATAATCAACTCAACCCTAGGAGGTCACCGCATGGCCAAGTTGGTCCAGGTCTCGATGAAAGACCGGCTCGCGGCGGAGATCCGGTCGAAGATCCTCTCCGGCGAGCTCAGAGCCAAGACGCGTCTGACTGAGCAGATGTTCGCCGACGAGTACGGCATCAGCCGTTCGGTGGTGCGCGAGGCGATGCTCGTCCTGGAGCTCCAGGGGCTGATCGTCTCCGTCCCTTACAAGGGCTCGGAGGTGGCGTCGGTCTCCAGGGAGGAGGTCGAGGACCTTCTGCTGCCGGTGCGCGTACAGGTGGAGCAGTTCGCTCTGCGCACCGCCCTGGAAAGCTATGACGCGGCCTACTTCGAGCGCTTCGACCGGGTGCTGGACGACATGCAGCAGGCGGTGGCCGGCGAGAACGTGGAAGCCTTCAACGACGCCGACATCCGGTTCCACGCACTGATCGTGGGCGCTGCGGATTCCGAGGCCGTCCGGACCATGTGGGAGGCCATCCACATGCGCATCCGTATGCATCTGGCGCTCCAGACCGGCCGCACGGGCGCTCTGGAACAGTTCCTGCAGGACCACCGGGCTCTCGTCGAGGTACTCCGCACCGGGGACGCCGAGGAGAGCGCCCGCGTGATCGAGGAGCACATCATCGGATCGAACCGGCCCTTTCTCCGCGTCTTCGACGAGGAACAGGGAGCGTAGTCCGTACGCGGTGGCCGGCGCGGAAGTCCTGCCGGTGGGGAGCGGCGAACTCAAGTGGTCAGCGCATCACGCTTTTCGGGAGGTCGGCGCAGGGAGTGCGACAGCCATGAGTCCTGCGCGAGTGATGGTCGAGCGTGGGTGATTGCGTCCGGGTCGGCCTGGCCGAACGTGCGGAAGTCCGGGAGGTGCGACCGAAGCAGCCGGCGCGTACTTGTCGCCTTGCTGGTTTCCCCGTGTGGAGACGGCTTTCGTCGTGTAGTGCGGTCTAACTCGCCTGGGACACCGGCGTCTTGGGCCGGGACCGAGGGTTCCGCTCTCCCCCGGGACGGCAGCGGCGGCGTGGCTTTCCCGGCGCGTCGGCGCTGGACCGAGTCCCCGTACGACGTGATCGGGCTCGTCGCCTTTCGCCTTGTTGCCGCGCGGCCGGTGGCTCTCTTTGTGCGCTGCGGCTCAACTCGCCTCGCGCCTCGACGGATTGAGCCGCGCCCGAGGCGTTCGGCCGTCGGCGCGGCTCCCCCGGCGGCGGCCGTGCGGCGTTCCGCCGGACGCGGGCCCGAAGGGGCCGCCCGCGCCCGGCCGTTGGTCGACGGGCGCGCGGCCCTTACGCCTCCCCGGCCTGAGGGCTCAGCGTCCGCAGCTTGCGACCTGCGAACCAGCCGCCGAGTACCGTCACGACCACGAGCAGCACGACACCGGCGACGGGGCCGACGCTGGAGCTGACCCCCGTACCGTCGGCGGCGATCCGCTCGGCGAGGGAGAGCCCCCACTGCTGGACGCTGAGCACGCGCGCCCCCGGCACGACGCTCCCGACGAGCGCCTCCCAGATGAGCGCGTACACGAGGCCGATGACGACGGCGTGCCTGGTCACGGTGCCGAGCAGCAGGAAGAGCGCGCTGTAGGCGACCGAGGCGAGGGCGGAGGCGACGGCGAACGCCACGGCCAACTGCCCGCTGTTGCCGTTGAGTACGAAGCCCGCGAGGAGCATCGGCACCGCCGTGAAGACGACCGAGACGCCTATCGCCACGATCAGCTTGCTGACGATGATCGTCGGTCGCTTCAGCGGTTTCGCCAGGAGGTAAAGAACGGAGCCGTCCTCGATCTCCGGTGCGATTGCGCCGGTTCCGGCGATCACGCCGATCAGCGGCACCATCGTGGCGACGCCGAAGCCCGTGAGGAGATTGGCGGTGACGGCGTCGTCCGCGCCGACGGTGGCGCGCACCAGCGCCGCGATCACCAGCAGGAGCAGTGGCAGCCCGCTGAGCAGGAACACCCGGCGGCGTCCGAGGAGCCCTCGGTAGGTGAGCCGGGCGACGGTGGGGTCGAACATCGCTGCTTAGTCCCTTCAGGCCGCGACGAGGTACGAGAAGACGCTCTCCAGGGACTCGTCCGAGGGCGAGACCGTGTGGAGCCTGATGCCCCGCTCCGCGGCGAGCTTCGGCAGCACGGCCGTGAACCGGCCGAAGTCGACGGCCTGGATGCGCAGAGCGTTCTCCGCCTCGTCGAACTCGATGCCCGAGGTGCACGCGTCCGCTATGAGCGCCGCGGCGAGTGCACGGTTGTCGTCGGAGCGGACCAGGTAGCGATGGGGGCGGTCGGTCATCAGCCGGCGGATGCGGCGGAAGTCGCCGCTCGCTGCGTGCCGGCCGGCGACGATCACCTCGATGTGCGAGGCGAGTTGCTCCACCTCCTCCAAAATGTGCGAGGAGAAGAGCACCGTCCGGCCCTGCTCGCCCATCTGCCTGAGCAGCTCCATGAGGTGCATGCGCTGACGCGGGTCCATGCCGTTGAACGGCTCGTCGAGCAGCAGCACGGACGGCTCGTGGACGAGCGCGGACGCCATCTTGACCCGCTGGCGCATGCCCTTGCTGTAGGTCGAGATACGGCGGTCCTGCGCGTGCTCCATGTCGACGGTGGCGAGCGCCCGGTGGGTGGCAGCGCCGGGGTCGGCGAGCCCGTGGAGCTCCGCGTTGGCGAGGACGAATTCCTGCCCCGTGAGGAAGTCGTACATCCCCTCGGCCTCGGGAACGAGCCCGAGGTGCGAGTACGCCTGCTCGTTCCGCCAGACCGCGGCGCCGTCGAGCGTCACCGAGCCGTTGGACGGCGCGAGGAAGCCCGCCATCATGTTGATCAGTGTCGACTTGCCTGCGCCGTTCGGGCCCAGCAGACCTGTGACGCCGGGCGAGACGTCGAAGGTGACGTCGTTGACGGCGACGACGTTGCCGAACCAGCGCGAGGCGCCTTCGATGTGCAGGGTGGTCACAGTCCGGCCTTTCGGTAGCGGCGCAGCAGAAGGAAGTAGCTTCCTGCTATCAACGCGGCGGTGAGCAGCAGGTAGACCGCGCCTTCGCCGAGCGGCGGCGTCCGGCCGCCAGGGAAGGTCGACCCGCCGCCCAGGAAGGTGGCCTGGATGCCGTCCATCAGGCTCCCCGGCGAGGCGAGGCCAATCCAGCCGGTGACCCCCAACGCGTCCTGGTCCCAGGCGATCCCCTGGAGCGCGCTGACGAGGAAGTACGGCACGGTGAAGGCGACGATCACGCCCGCGACGCCGAAGCCCCTGCGCGGAGTGTGCGCCGCGATGGCGGCCGCTATCCCGGCGTGGAGGACGGAGAAGAGCGCGCACATCACCAGGCCGAGGGCGAAGTTGCCGGTCTGATCGGCGAAGTCGAGCTTCGCCAGCAGGGCGCCCGCGTAGAGCACGACCGCCGGCACGGCGGTGAAGACGAAGAGCGCGGCGGCGAGCGCACCGTACTTCGCGGTGACGTACTCGCTGCGCTCCAGCGGTCGGGAGAAGTACAGCGGTGTGGTGCGGTGGCGCAGGTCGAGCGAGATCGCCTGCGGTGCGGCCGCGGCGAGGAAGATCCCGATGACCGGCTGCATCGTCAGGACGTACTCGGACTGGCTCAACGGCAGGTCGGACGCTTCGGTGACCACGGTCACGGCGACGACGATGGCCGCCGGCAGCACCATCACGGCGAAGAGGCACATCGGCAGGACCTTCGACTTCGCCGACCTGCCGAGGCCGTAGACACCGCGGAGCGTCTGCACCAGCAGCGAGCGGAGTATGTAGCCGCCGCCGAGGCGCCGGCCCGTGTAGTTGCGGTAGCCGATGTCGTGGATCGAGGCCGCGGAGTCGCCCGTGCCGGGCGCCACTCCGGCAGGGGCGCCGGTGCCCGCCGCTCGTGCGTCAGGTGGCGTGTTCGGGGTGTTCAACGTCGCCTCCCGGCAGCTGTCTCGGTGGTTGCCGGCGCGTTCTGCGGCGGGACGGCCTCCGTCCCCTCGGTTGCCTCCCCTTCGGTGAAGACCTCGGAGATGCGGTGCCGGCGCTGTTCCATGCGGACGAGCCCCAGGCCGAGTTCGGCGACCGTGTCGCGCACGGTGTCCTGGACGGCGCCCTCGGCGTCCGCCTCGACGGTGAGCAGCCGGGGCGAGCCCGGTGCCGAGGAACCCCCGCGCGTGACACTGAGACCGGCCGCCCCGAGCGCGGTGTGCAGCGTCTCGGTGCCGTCGGGATGGGCGTCGGTGTCGGTGACCTCGACGGTGAGTGCCGCTGCCTCGCGAGTGAACTCCCGGGTGGCGGAGGCGCGGAGAAGCCGGCCGCCGTCGATGACGACGATCTGGTCGCAGGTCCGCTCCAACTCCCCCAGCAGATGCGACGTGACCAGCACCGAGATGCCGAACTCCGCGTGCACCCGCCGGATCAGCGCCAGCATCTCGTCCCGGCCGACGGGGTCGAGGCCGTTGGTCGGCTCGTCGAGCAGGACGAGCTGCGGATCGTGCACGAGGGCCTGCGCGAGTTTGACGCGCTGCTTCATGCCCGTCGAATAGCCCCCCATGGCGCGGTACCGCTCCTCGTGGAGGCCGACGTGGCGCAGGATGTCGGCGGTGCGCTCGCGCGCGTCGTCCGGCGGCAGCCCGGACATCCGTGCCAGATGGACGACGAACTCGGTGGCGGTGACGTCCGGGGGCAGGCAGTCGTGCTCCGGCATGTAGCCGACACGTTCCCTGATCGCTCGGCCCTCTCGCGCCACGTCCAGTCCGAGGACGGTGGCGCTTCCCGTGGTCGCGGGCGAGAGACCCAGAAGGATCTTGATCAGGGTGGACTTGCCGGCGCCGTTGGCGCCCACCAGGCCGGTTACTCCCGGTGCGATGCCGACGGTCAGCCGGTCCAGCGCGGTCACTTCGGGGAACCGCTTGCCGAGGCCGTCTGTCGCAATCACATTCACATCGACGACGCTAACCGCCTCGGAACCGTGTGGCGTCCGACGAACGGACCGGTCCCGCAAGCCCTTTCTCCGCCGTAGGTCGTACCCGCCCCTACGGGACCTGCGACGAAGCGAGGAGCGCCGCCCGGAGCGGTCCGCTCCGCCGTTCCGAAGGTTCACGCCCAGGAGTGGCGGAGTTATCCACAGGCTGTGGCGCCTCCCTTGACTCTCTCAGACGGCGTTGTCACATTCATCGGTGTCAACGTCGCGGCTGTGCGGTGGTCGGGCCAAGTCGGCCCGGCGGCAACGTAGTTCGAGCGTGGCTCCTGGTCGGTGAGGGGCAGCTCCTCGGCCGGGGCCGTGCCCCGCGGCGCGTAGCGGGCCAGGCCGGATGTGTGCACCGGCGCGGGGCCGCGCGGGGCGACGGGAAGGGCGAGCGACCGGTCAGCGGTGCGGGGCGGTGCCCCGCGAGAGAGCGAGGTGGGGAGAGTGCGGAAGGCGACGAGGCGCCCCGAGGGCGCCGTCCTGCTGAAGGGAGCGCGCGAACGCCGGGTGAGCAGCGGCGACGTGGAGCTGTGCGTGGCCGAGCTCGGCGATCCGAGGCGGCCGACGATCGTCCTGGTGCACGGCTACCCGGACAGCAAAGAGGTCTGGTCACTCGTGTCCGAGCGGTTGCAGGAGCGGTTCCACGTGGTCCTCTACGACGTCAGGGGCTGCGGCCGCTCCACCGCTCCCAAGCCGCTCCGCGGCGGCTTCACCCTGGAGAAGCTCACCGACGACTTCCTCGCGGTCGCCGACGCGGTGAGCCCGGGCGAGCCCGTCCACCTCGTCGGCCACGACTGGGGATCGGTGCAGGCATGGGAGTTCGCCACAGCGGAGCGGGCGTCGGGGCGTATCGCGAGCTTCACCTCTGTCTCAGGGCCCTCGCTCGACCACCTCGGCCACTGGATGAAGCGCCGCGCCACGCGCCCCACCCCGCGTCGGGCGGCCCAACTCCTCGGCCAGAGCGCGAAATCCTGGTACGTCTACCTGCTCCACACCCCCGCACTCCCCGAAATCGCCTGGCGTGGAGCGCTCGGCAAGGGTTGGCCCAAGATCCTCAAGCGTCTTGAGAAGGTCCCCGCCGGCCCGTACCCGACGCCTTCGCTCCCGCGCGACGCCTCGCACGGAGCCTGGCTCTACCGGGACAACATCCGCACCAGGCTCCGCCGCCCCCGCCAGGACTGCTACGCCCACGCCCCGGTGCAACTGATCACCCCCACAGGCGACATCTTCCTCAGCCGGCACGTCTACGACGACCTCGACGAGTGGGCACCCTCGCTGACGCGCCGCACCCTGCCTACGAGGCACTGGGCCCCCCGCACCAGGCCGGACCAACTCGCCTCCTGGATCGAGGAGTTCGTCGACGCCCGGCATCGCGGCCGGACGTCGGAGCCCGCCGAGGAGCCGCGCAGCCCGCACGCCGACAGGTTCGCCGGGCAGCTTGTGCTCGTCACCGGTGCCGCGAGCGGGATCGGGCGCGCCACTCTCTTCTCGTTCGCGGAGGCGGGCGCGCGCGTCGTCGCCGTCGACCGGGACGCCGAGGGTGCTGCGCGGGCCGCCGACGCGGCCAGACTGATCGGCGCTCCCCGAGCCTGGTCGGAGAACGTCGACGTGTCCGACGCACAGGCGATGGAGGAGCTCGCGGAGAAGGTCGCGCAGGAGTACGGCACCGTCGACGTACTCGTCAACAACGCCGGCATCGGGGTCACGGGCTCCTTCCTCGACACGGAAGTCGAGGAGTGGCAGCGCACTCTGGACGTCAACCTGTGGGGCGTCATCCACGGCTGCCGGCTCTTCGGTCGGCAGATGGCGGAGCGCGGACAGGGCGGACACATCGTCAACACCGCCTCGGCCGCGGCCTTCCAGCCCTCGCGCGCCCTTCCCGCGTACGCCACCTCGAAGGCCGCCGTGCTCATGCTCTCCGAGTGCCTACGGGCCGAGCTGGCCGGCCAGGACATCGGAGTCTCCGCCATATGTCCGGGCATCGTCAGCACGGGGATAGCCGGCACCGCTCACTTCGTCGGCTCGGACGAAAGGGAGGAGGAGACCCTCCGCCGACGCACTTCCCGCCTGTACCGCATACGCAACTACCCACCGGAGAAGGTGGCGCGGGCCGTGGTGCGCGCGGTCGTCCGCAACCAGGCGGTGGTGGCCGTGACCCCGGAGGCCCGGAGCGCCCGCTTCCTCTCGAAGGTGTTGCCCAGATCGCTGCGTGCGTTCGCGAGGGTGAATCCACCGATCGGAGCCTCCAAGCAGGGCCTGGCCAAGGGGTTTGAGCGCACGGGGAGGGAGCGGGCCTGAAAGGCACACGCCGGCTTGCCTCCACCCCGGGCCGGCGGATGGTCGGAGCCCCGGTGGGACGGCCGCCGTGGCTGTCCGCCCGCCACGAGCGGCGGTCGGTGGCCGGCTGCAAGGCCGCCAGGTGCGGTCCGTCGTCGACGACCACGAGGGCTGTCGGGCGGCAGCCACCGGACGCGCCGACGCGCTTGTTGTGGAGACTGGTTGCACCAGCCCGTGAGGACGGCCCGTGAGGAGAAGGGAGACCCGATGGCGGAGACCGAGTACCGCATAGAGGACCTGTCGCAACGCAGCGGCGCCACCGTGCGGACCATAAGGGCCTACCAGGATCGCGGTCTTCTCCCCAGGCCGGAGCGCCGCGGTCGGGCCAACGTCTACGACGACACCCACCTCGCGCGGCTGCACCAGATAGCGGACCTCCTGGAGCGCGGATACACGCTGGCGTCGATAAAGGAGCTGCTCAGCGCCTGGGACGAGGGCCGGGGCCTCGGGGGAGTGCTCGGCCTGGTCGCCGAGGTCGAGGGGCCGTGGACCGACGAAGTCTCCGGCAGGGTCTCGCGTGCCGAACTCGACGCGCTCTTCGAGGGAGGCCGACACGACGAGGCCGTCGAGGAGGCGGTCGCCCTCGGGGTGCTCGTACCGGTCCCCGAGGCACCCGGCGACTTCCTCGTGCCGAGCCCGCAGGAGCTTGCCGTCGCCGCCGAACTCCACCGTGCCGGTGTCCCGTTGCTCGCCGTCACCGAGCATCTGCGGGAACTGCGAGGCCAGATGGAACACATCGCGGCCCGGTTCCTCGACTTCACCAACGAGCACGTCTTCATCCGCTACCTGGCGGGCCGCCCGGGGGAGGAGGACGCTGCCGAGGCCGCCGAACTCGTGCGGCGCCTCCGCCCGCTCGCCCAGCAGGCGGTGGAAGCCGAACTCGCCCGCGCCATGCGTCTTCTCGCCGCCCGCAACCTCCGCGACCACTTGCGGTCGGCCGCCGCGGCACCCTCCCCGAGCGGGGAGCGTCTCGTTCCCGTGCGCCTGCCGGCGGGCACCGTGGAGGCGGTCGGCCGCCTCGTCGGTGAGAAACACGTCGGGGAGTTCCTCACGGCGGCAGCCGAACGCGAGGTCAACGCACGCACGATGGACCACCTCACGGCCAGCGGCCCGGAAGTCGACGCCTCGTCCCGGGCGTCGCAGCCCGCGGACGGCTAGCAGCCGGCACGCGGTACGCGTTCGTCGGTCGCACCGCACCCGCCCGCTGCCCCGCGTCGTGCCGCACCGCGCCCGCCCGCTGCCCCGCGTCGTGCCGCACGCGCCCGCCCGCTG
>NZ_AJTQ01000072.1 GCF_000262345.1 Streptomyces xiaopingdaonensis
TCCCCGCGTCGTGCCGCGCCCTCCCGCTGTCCCCGCGTCGTGCCGCACGCACCCGCCCGCTGCCCCCTCGTCGTGCCGCACCCCGACCGCACCGCTCGCCCACGCGCAACCGGTGCATAGGCTCCTCCCATGACGCCGCGCCTGAGCACCGTGATCCTGCCCGTCCGCCGCTGGTCGGAAGGGGGCCGCGACGAATGGACGCGCGCCGAGGAGCTGGGTTTCCACGCCGCGTACACCTACGACCACCTCTCCTGGCGAAGCTTCCGCGACGGCCCGTGGTTCGGCGCCCTCCCCACGCTCACGGCCGCCGCGACGGCCACCGCCCGCCTGCGCCTCGGCACCCTCGTCACCTCGCCCAACTTCCGCCACCCCGTCACCCTCGCCAAGGAGTTGATCTCGCTCGACGACATCTCGGCGGGGCGCGTCACGCTCGGCATCGGCGCAGGCGGGACCGGCTTCGACGCCACGGCGCTCGGCCAGGCGGCGTGGTCCGCACGGGAGCGCGCCGACCGCTTCACCGAGTTCGTCCCGCTGCTCGACCGCCTGCTCACAGAGGACGAGGTCACGCACGAGGGGTCCTTCTACTCGGCCCACGAGGCCCGGAACATCCCTGGCTGCGTCCAGCGCCCCCGCCTCCCCATCGCCGTCGCGGCGACCGGCCCGCGCGGCGTGCGCCTGGCAGCGAGGTACGGCCAGGCGTGGGTCACCACAGGCGACCCGAAGACCTTCGACGCCGGCCCCGAGGAATCCCTCGCCGCTGTCGCCGGCCAGGTGTCCCGGCTCCGGTCGGCCTGTGCCGAAGTCGGCCGCGACCCGGAGGAGTTGGGCAAGGTCCTGCTCACGGGGTTCACACCGGAGCGCGCCACGTTCCTCGACTCCCTCGACGCGTTCGTCGACTTCGCAGGGCGCCACGCCTCCCTCGGCTTCACCGAGATCGTCGTGCACGCCCCGATCCCCGACTCCCCCTTCGCGGCCGACCCAGCCGTCTTCGAACGCATCGCCACCGAGGCCCCGGCCCAACTCGCCTGACGACGCCGCCTCGCAGCGAGAAGCCACAGCCCTACCGCTCTCCGCAAGAGCGAGGCCCGCCAACGCGCCGTCTCGGCCGGCGCATTCGCAATGCGAGGAGCTCCGCCCGCCCCCTCCACCACGCGGACGGGCTCCCGCATCCAGCACCACCAAAACAGGCGCGGACGAGACGGGCGAGGGGAAGGGCACCACCGGAACGAAGCCGCACGGCTGCACACCGAAAGCCGGTACCGGCAGCGACCGGCCGAAGGCAAGGCTGCCCGGCACACGGGCGGCGTCGCACACCGGTAGCCGTCAAAGGCGCGCGCATGGCGGGAGAGCCGCCGACCCCACCGAGGGGGCAGGCGGGACGGCAGCCACACGCGCGCCCGCAGCAGTCAAAGGCACAACCACGACGCAAGCGCCCCCTCGGCCCTCACAGCCCCGGAGCGCCCCACACGGGAAACCAGCGCCCGAGGTCCTGCTCGATCGGCAGCTCTCCCGAGAGCAGCCCGCGGACCTGGAGCTCCAGCGGGTTGTCACGTCGCTCGGCGGCGCCGGGCATCGGCGCGAACGGGTAGAAGGTGCCGCGCTTGTAGAGGTAGACGAGGCCGAGCCCGCGCTCCCCGTCCTGCTCGTGGAAGCCGACGAGTGAGCAGAGGAGCTGCGGCCCGAACCCGGCGTCCGCGAGAAGCGTGTTGACGGCGTGCAGGTCGTTGACGAGTTCGGCGCTCTCCTCGGGGCCGTGGCGGGCGATGAGCCAGGTGTAGCCGTACTGGTCCTGGCTGAACTCGACGGGGATGCCGGTACCGCCCTCGCCCGCGTCGGCGTCGAGGAGCGCGCGGACCTCCTGCTGGAGCCGCGAGAACGCCCCGCCCTCGACGCTCGCGAAGCAGACGGCGCCGACCCCGGTGGGCGCGAACCCCGCGCCGGCCTGGAGCGTCACCGCGGCCGACGGGAGCGCGAAGAGCTGGTCGAGGTCGGGCCGGACGGGTTTGCTGCGTCCGAGGAGGGCGTCGAGGAAACCCACGCGTGCGTCACCTTCCGAGTTGGGCCGAGATCCGGCCGAGTTGGTCGAGCCGCTTTTCCAGCGGCGGGTGCGAGGAGAGCAGTGCCGCAAGGCTCTCACCGGAGAACGCGGGGACGAAGTAGAAGGCATTGAACGCCTCCTGCTGACGGAGGTCGCGCGTCGGGATGCGGGACATCTCTCCGCTGATCTTGGTCAGCGCGGAGGAGAGCGCCGAGGGCTTCCCGGTGAGGAGCGCGCCCGCGCGGTCGGCGGAGAGCTCCCGGTAGCGGGAGAGGAGACGGGTGAGGAGGAAGCTCAGCACGTAGACGAGAGCGCTGATCAGGGGGATGAGCAGCAGCAGGAGCTGCGCGCCGTTGTTGTTGTTGCTGCGTCCGGCCCGTCCGATGCCGGTCCACAGCGCCATGCGCGTCATGATCCCGGCGAGCACGCCGAGGAAGGAGGCGATCGTCATCACCGCGACGTCCCGGTGGGCGACGTGGGAGAGCTCGTGGGAGAGGACGCCTTCCAGCTCGTCGGGCTCCAGCCGGCGCATCAGGCCGGTGGTCGCGCAGACCATGGAGTTCTTCTGGTTGCGTCCTGTGGCGAAGGCGTTGGGCACGTCGGTCTCGGCGATGGCCACCCGCGGCTTGGGCATGTCGGCGAGCGCGCAGAGCCGGTCGACCGCTCCGTGGAGCTCCGGCGCCTGTTCCGGCGTGACCTCCTTGGCGCCCATGCTGAAGGCGGCGATCTTGTCGCTGAACCAGAACTGCGCGACGAAGACTCCGCCCGCGATGATCAGGACCAACGGCCAGGCCCTGCCGAGCGCAACGATCAGCACCCCCACGAAGACGACGTAGAGCAGCCCGATGAAGAACATCGTCGTCACCATGCGGCGGGTCAGTCCGTGGTCGGGTGCGTACCGTGTCCGGGCCATGGGCTCCTCGCAATCTCTCCGGAGCGGTCCCTTTCGATTCTCCCTCCGAACGGGAGGAACGCAGAGTGCGCCGGGACCGGTGTGAGAGTCGGCACATCGTCGCTGCTCAGCGGGGTCGTGCGGGTGCTGTGCGTGGGTGGTGGACGGGTCCGGGGCCTACGCGTCCGGTAGTGGCCGATTAGCCACTCTTGGCAACGCTCATTCGGGCGGCTTCTCGCACGCCTGTCCTGGAATATGCGCGATGATGGTCCTCGTGACTTCACTCCCGGAGCTGCCGGTTCCCCCGGCCACCAGCACGGCGCTTCCGCGCCTGATCGCGACCGACCTCGACGGCACGCTGCTCAGGGACGACAAGACGGTCTCTCCGCGGACCCTCAGCGCACTGGCGGCCGCCGAGGCCGCAGGGGTCGAGGTGTTCTTCGTCACCGGCCGCCCGGCCCGCTGGATGGACGTCGTCAGCGAGTACGTGCACGGGCACGGCTTGGCCATCTGCGCCAACGGTGCCGCCGTCGTCGACCTCCACCACGGCGCCCGCATTGTCGACGTGCGCCCTCTGGAGCGCCCCGACGCCCTCCGCACGGTGCGTGCGCTGCGGCTGGCGGCGCCCGGCGTGACCTTCGCCGTCGAGCAGTCGACGGGCATCCACTACGAGCCGGAGTACCCGCCCTTCCAGTTCGACCCGGGCGCCTCCTTCGCACCCGCGGAGGAGCTCCTCGCCGACGACCGCGCCGGCTTCACGATCGACCCCGTGCTGAAGCTCCTCGCCCACCACCCGGACCTCGACCCCGACGCCTTCCTCAAGCTCGGCCGCGAAGTAGCGGGTTCTTACGGGCAGTTCACCCGCTCCAGCCCCTCGGCGCTGCTGGAGATCAGCGGCAGGGGCGTGAGCAAGGCGAGCACGCTCGCCCGCTGCTGCGCGCGGCGCGGCATCCTCGCCGAAGAGGTCGCCGCCTTCGGCGACATGCCCAACGACCTGGAGATGCTCGACTGGGCCGGCACCTCCTACGCCATGGCCAACGCACACGCGGCCGTCCTGTCGTCGACGCGCTTCACCACCGTCTCCAACCAGGACGACGGGGTGGCCGCCGTCATCGAGTCCTACCTCGCGGCGTAGCCGTCACGACGACGCCGGAGGCGCCGTCCCCGGCGAGGGAGATCCGCGCGGACCCGGAGGCGGTTTCCGGGCACGCTGCCTCAGCGCACCGCCGGCTGACGCGGCGCGCACCCGGCCGTGCGCCACGCGTCCGCGGACTCCTCCCGCTCCAGCATCCGCGCGAACGGCCCGTCGGCGGCGGCGAGTTCGCGGTACGTGCCGCGCTGCACCGCGCGTCCGCCGTCGAGGACCACCACCTCGTCGACGGCGTCGAGACCGCGGAGCCTGTGGGTGATGAGGAGCGTGGTGCGGCCCTCGGTCGCGGTGAGGAGGTCGCGGGTGAGCGCGTCGGCCGTGGGCAGGTCGAGGTGCTCGGCGGGCTCGTCGAGGAGGAGCACGGGGAAGCCGGCGAGGAGCGCCCTGGCGAGCGCGACGCGCTGGCGCTGCCCGCCCGAGAGGCGGGTGCCGCGCTCGCCGACGAAGGTGTCGAGGCCGTGCGGCAGCGTCGCGACCCAGTCGTCGAGGCGTGCGGCCGAGAGCGCGGCGCGGAGTTCGGCGTCGGAACTCGCCGGGCGGGCGAGGAGGAGGTTCTCGCGCAGCGTCGAGTCGAAGAGGTGCGCGTCCTGAGCGCAGAGTCCCACGTACCGGCGCACGGTGTCCCCCGCGAGCCCTTCCCGTCCCAGCGCGGGGACGCCGCCGAGCGCGTAGCTGCCGTGCTCGGGGTCGAGGAAGCGGAGCAGCGCGTGGACGAGCGTCGTCTTGCCCGCTCCCGAGACGCCCACCACCGCGACCCTGCGGCCCTCGCCGAGTTCCAGGTCAAAGGAGTCGAGCGCGGCCCGCTCGGCTCCGGGGTAGCGGACGGTCAACTTCCGTACGGAGAGCGGGAAAGGGCGTGCGGGCGGCGCCGCGCTCCCCTCGTCGCGCACCGGCTCGGGGGCGTCGAGCACCTCTTGGACACGCTCCGCCGCCTGCTTGGTGCGCAACCGGTGCTGCACGGCGAGCGGGAGGTCCGTCACGGCCTCGAAGGCGGCGAGCGGGACGAGCACAACGGCGGCGAGCCAGATCCCGTCGAGCCTCCCGTCCGCCACGGCCGCGACCCCGACCCAGGCCGACGCGGCGACCGTCAACCCCGTGGTGAGCGACCCGAGTCCGGTGGCGAGCGCCGTCGCGGCGGCGGAACGTGCCGTGAGCCGGGTGAGCGCGGTGTCGGCGGTGCGCAGCCGGTTCAGCCGGCCCGGAAGGGCGCCGGCGACGGTGAGTTCGCCCGTGCCGGTGAGGACGTCGAGCGTACGCGTGGTGAGCGCACCGCGCGCCGGCGCGAGACGTTGCTCGACGCGCCGTGCGACGAGCGCGGTGAGCGCGGGCACGCCGACGCCCGCGACGAGCAGTCCCGCGGCGAGCACCGCCCCGGCCCCTGGCAGCAGCCACCAGGTGAACGCGGTGGCCCCCAGCGACACGAGCGTGGCGACGGCGGCCGGTTGCAGCCACCGCAGGAAGTAGTCCTGGAGCGCGTCGACGTCGGAGACGAGCCGCGAGAGCAGGTCGCCGCGGCGCGCGCGCCCGAGTCCGGCAGGCGCGAGCGTCGTCAGCCGCCGGAAGACGCCGACGCGCAGCCGCGCCAGCACCCGCAGCACCGCGTCGTGCGAGACGAGCCGCTCCGCGTACCGGAAGACCGCCCGTCCGATCCCGAACGCCCGCGTCGCCGTGACGGCGACCATCAGGTAGAGCACCGGCGGCTGTTGAAAGGCCCGCGAGATGAGCCACCCCGAGGTCGCCATCAGCCCGATCGCGCTCCCCAGCGCCAACGCCCCGAGCACCAGCGCGAGCCCCATGCGCCGGCGCTCGGGCAACCCGGCAGCGCGCACGCGCGCAAGCGCCGTACGCGCAACTCCCGGCGCACCCGTACCGGTTCGGGCGCCCGCCTCCCAGGGGTTCGCGCCTGCCCCGTCCGCCTCCTGAGCGACAGCACCGGCCTGACCGTCGCCCTCGCCGACGGTGGGAGTGCGGGGGCCGTGGGGCGCGCCGTGCCGTGCCTTCCGGCGCGCGTGCTCCGGCGCTTCTCCTATTTCCGGCGCGACGACACCCTCTCCGCCGCCCTTGTGGACGGTGGCGGTGCGGGGCTCGGCGGGTGCGCTGCCCCGCGCCCTTTCGCCCGCGTGCGCCCGCTCTTCGTCCGCTTCGGGGGCGACGATGTCGGCCCGGCCGCCGCCGTCATGGACGGTGGCGGTGTTCGGCTCGTCGGGTGCGCCGGCCCGCGCCCCCTCGCGCATGCGCTCCGGTTCTTCGTCCGCGCCAGGGAAGTCACCCCCGCCGGCGCGCGCCCCACCGACTGCGCCGCGCCCCACGCGCACGTCCCCCGGCTCACCCGGAACCGGCAGCCGCACCTCCGCGGGTGCGTTCGCGCGCGCACCGTCGGCCGCGCCGGCGTCCGTCAGCCGTACCACCCGGTCCGCGAGTGCCAGCAGCGCGGGCCGGTGTGCGACGAGCAGCACCGTCCGGCCCTCGGCGAGCTTGCGTACCGCTTCGACGACCGCGGCCTCCGTCTCGCCGTCGAGCGCTGCGGTGGGTTCGTCGAGGAGCAGGAGGGGACGGTCGGCGAGGAACGCCCTTGCCAGTGCGACGCGTTGGCGCTGCCCTGCCGAGAGTCCGGTGCCGTGCTCGCCGAGGAGCGTTCCCGGCGCCAGCTCGGCCGCCGCCGCGTCGCGGAGCGCGGACGCCACCTCCGCGTCCGTGGCGTCGGGACGGGCGAGACGGACGTTCTCCGCGACCGTGCCCGCGAAGAGCTGGGGCGCCTGCGGCACCCACGCGATCTGCGCGTGGAGGCTCCGTGCGTCGAAGCCCGCTGCGTCGCGCCCGTCGAGGAGTACCCGCCCGCGGTCCGGACGCACGAATCCCAGCACCGCGGCGAGCAGCGTCGACTTGCCGGCGCCCGAGGGCCCGACGAGCGCCACCCGCTCGCCCGGCGCGACCGAAAGCGTCGTCGGCGGGAGCGAGTCGGTGGCCCGCGCGTCCCTGCGGACCGCGGCTCCTTCGAGGGAGAGCGTGGCGCGACGCAGGTCGGGGGCGGCCTCGCGGCCGCCGGCCGCTGGTTCGGTCTCCAGGACGGCGAAGATCTCCTCCGCGGCGGAGAGCCCTTCGGCCGCCGCGTGGTAGCGCGCCCCCACCTGGCGCAGCGGAAGGTACGCCTCCGGTGCGAGGACCAGCACCATCAGCCCCGTCTCCAGGTCGAGTTCGCCGTTGACGAGGCGCATCCCGATGCTCACGGCGACGAGCGCGACCGACACCGTGGAGAGCAGCTCCAGCGCGAAGGAGGAGAGGAAGGCGAGCCGCAGCGTGCGCAGCGTCGCGCGCCGGTACCGGTCGGTGATCCGGCCGATCTTCTCCGTCTGCGCACCGGCGCGCCCGAAGATCCGCAGCGTCGGCAGGCCCTCGACGACGTCGAGGAAGTGGCCCGACAGTCGCGAGAGGAGCCGCCACTGGCGAGTGGTGTGCGCCTGCGTGGCCCAGCCGATGAGCGCCATGAAGACGGGGATGAGCGGCAGCGTCACGAGGATCACGCCGGCCGAGACCCAGTCGGCCGTGCCGATCCGCAACAGCACGGCGACGGGCACCACCACCGCGAGCGCGAGCTGCGGCAGGTACCGCGCGAAGTAGTCGTCGAGCGCGTCGATCCCGCGGGTGACGAGCGCCGAGAGCTCACCCGACCTGTGCCCCGCGAGCCACTCGGGTCCCAGCCGCGCCGCCCGCTCCACGAGCCGCAGCCGCAACTCCGACTTGACCGAGGCAGAACTCCGGTGCGCAGTCAGCTCGGTGAGCCACGAGACGAGCCCGCGCCCCACCGAGACGCCCGCGAGCCACAGTAGCGGCCCCCGCAGCTCGCCGACCCCGGCCCCGTCGACGAACGCCCCCACGACCACCTCGGCGATCAGCATCGCCTGGGCCACGACGAGGAGGGCGCCGCAGAGCCCGAGCAGCACCGAGCCGCCGAGGAAGCGGCGGGCGGCACGGGCGTGCCCGAGCAGCCGCGGATCGACGGGGCGCATGGTCCACCTCCGGTGTGTGCAGGGAGAGTTGGCGGGGGGTCAGTGCTCGCCTGCGGTCGAGAGCGAGTCGGTTCCGATGCGCTTGCGGAAGACCCAGTACGTCCACGCCTGGTAGGCGAGGACCACGGGCGTCGCCAGCGCGGCGCACCAGGTCATGATCTTCAGCGTGTACGGCGTGGACGACGCGTTCTCGGCCGTGAGGTTCCAGGCGGGGTCGAGCGAGGAGGGCATCACGTCCGGGTAGAGCGCGAGGAAGAGCATCGCGACGGAGGCGACGACGGCGACGCCCGAGAAGGAGAACGCCCACCCCTCCCGCCCGGCGAGGTTGCAGCCGAACGCGGCGGCCAGCCCCGCGACGGCGAGCACGAGCGCGAGGAGCGACCACCGGCCGCCCCCGTCGAGCTGCGTCCAGACGAGAAAGCCGCCGGCGGCGACCGCCGTCCCGAACGCCAGCCGGCTCGCGAGCCGCCGCGCCCGCGTGCGTATGTCGCCGAGGGTCTTGAGCGCGACGAACACGGCGCCGTGGAAGGTGAAGAGGAGCAGCGTCACCACCCCGCCGAGCAGCGGGTACGGGCCGAAGAGGTCGAGCACGTTGCCGACGTACTCCTTCTCCGCGTCGATCTGCACCCCGTGGACGATGTTGCCGAAGAGGACGCCCCACGCGAAGGCGGGCACGAGCGAGCACCAGAAGATCGCCCACTCCCACCTCCGCTGCCAGTACTCCTCCTCGCGCTTGGCCCGGTACTCGAACGCGACGCCGCGCACGATCAGGCACCCGAGGATCACCAGCAGCGGCAGGTAGAACCCGGAGAAGAGAGTGGCGTACCACTCGGGGAACGCCGCGAAGGTGGCGCCCGCCGCGGTG
The DNA here is from genome assembly GCF_000262345.1 of Streptomyces xiaopingdaonensis. Lineage (GTDB taxonomy): Bacteria > Actinomycetota > Actinomycetes > Streptomycetales > Streptomycetaceae > Streptomyces > Streptomyces xiaopingdaonensis. The sequence continues at coordinate 8,953 of NZ_AJTQ01000072.1, forward strand.
ATCAGCCAGACCTCGTTCCCGTCCCAGACCGGCCCGATCGTGTTGATCAGGACGCGGCGCTCGGGCCGGTTCCGCGCCAGGAGCCGGGTGAGGACGCCGACACCGAAGTCGAACCCCTCGAGGAAGAAGTAGCCGATCCACAGGACGGCGATGAGTACGAACCAGACGTCATGCAGGTGCACCGCTGATCCCCTTCCGCTGCCGGGGCCGAGGCCGGCCCCGCAGACACGTCGGTACGAGCACGTCAGTAGGAGAAGGCCATGGGCTTGTCCGGGTCCCCGCCGATCTTCGTCGGCGGGTTCCGGTCGGCCTCGGTGAGTTCGGGCGGCCCTGCCTTGACGGCCTTGGCGAGGAGCTTCACCTCGATCACGGCGAGGATCGCGTAGAGGAGCGTGAATCCGATGAGCGAGGTGAGTACCTCGCCCTGGGAGACGCTCGGCGAGACGGCGGAGGCCGTGGGGAGCAGTCCGTAGACGGCCCAGGGCTGGCGGCCCGTCTCCGTGAAGATCCAGCCGAAGGAGTTGGCGATCAGCGGGAACCCGAGCGTGAGTACGGCGATCCGCCAGTACCAGCCGCTGAGCCCGGGGGAGAGCTCGGTGTCGCGGAGCAACGCTAGGCGCGGCACCTCCTCGGGCCCCGTGCGCAGCCGCTCGGAGAGCCAGAACCTGTTGCGGGTGAGGTAGAGGCCGACGAGGCCGACGCCGAAGGAGGCCATGCCGAACCCGATCATCGCCCTGAACCCCCAGTACGCGACGGGGATGTTGGGCCGGTAGTCGTCGAGCCCGATGGTGTCGCGGTACTTCTCCTGCAGCCTCTCGTTGGTGTCGTTGATGCCCGGCACCTCCTCGCTGAAGTTGTCGTGCGCGAGGAAGGAGAGAAGCCCGGGTATCTCGATGGCGACCTTGTTGTGCCCGGCCTCGACGTCGCCGTAGGCGAAGACGGAGAACGGTGCGGGCGCCTCGGTGTCCCAGAGCGCCTCGGCGGCCGCCATCTTCATCGGCTGCTGCTCGTACATGATCTTGCCGAGGCGGTCCCCGCTGACGACGGTGAGCAGCCCGCCGATCACCAGCGTGACGAGCCCGAGCCGCAGCGAGCTGCGCATCACCTCCACGTGCCGCCGCCGCAAAAGGTGCCAGGCGGCTATGCCGACCATGAAGGCGGCACCGGTGATCATCGCGGCCGTCATCGTGTGGAAGAACTGCGCGAGCGCCGTGTTCTGCGTCAACACCTGCCAGTAGTCGGTGAGTTCGGCACGCCCGCTCTCCTCGTTCATTCGATAGCCGACGGGGTGCTGCATCCAGGAGTTGGCGGCGAGGATGAAGTAAGCGGAGAGGACGGTGCCGATCGCGACGAGCCAGACGGTGGCGAGGTGGAGCCGCTGCGGCAGCTTGTCCCAACCGAAGATCCACAGCCCGATGAACGTCGACTCGAGGAAGAAGGCGATGAGCGCCTCGAAGGCGAGCGGGGCCCCGAAGACGTCGCCGACGAACCGCGAGTAGTCCGACCAGTTCAGCCCGAACTGGAACTCCTGGACGATGCCGGTGACGACGCCCATGGCGATGTTGATGAGGAAGAGCTTCCCCCAGAACTTCGTCGCCCTGAGGTACTTCTCCTTGCCGGTGCGCGCCCAGGCCGTCTGGAGGACGGCGGTGAGGGTGGAGAGCGAGATCGTCAGGGGGACGAAGAGGAAGTGGTAGACGGTGGTGATGCCGAACTGCCATCGCGCCAGGGTCTCCGGCGCCAGCGCTAGGTCCACGAGGCTCTCCTTAGATCGCGCCCTCCGGCTCCGTGCATCCGTCCGTATCGCCCTGGTTTCTGTGGGTGGTTGCGGGCTTGGCCACGGGGCTCGTGAATGCGTTCACATTCACAAGCAATTATGCACTCGGACCTAACGGACAAAGCCGTGGGGGTGGGTGAGGAGCGGGCAACCCGTCGGTTCTACCCTGAAAGTTTGGCCACGGGCCGTCCGGGCCCTCCGGAGCACGACGAGGCCCCCGTCCGCCGTTGCGCGAAGGGCGGACGGGGGCCTCGACGGCGGGGCGTCAGCCCCTGCGGAAGTCGGCGGCGGCCTTGAGGAAGAGGTCGTTCGCCTCGGTCTCCCCGATCGAGACCCGGACGCCCTCGCCCGCGAACGGCCGGACGACCACCCCCGCCTGCTCGCATCGCTCGGCGAACCCGGCGGTGCGTCCCCCCAGCCGCAGCCACACGAAGTTCGCCTGCGAAACGGGGAGTTGCCACCCCTGTCCCGCCAGCTCGTCCTGCACCCGCGCCCGCTCCGCGACGATCGCGTCGACCCGCTCCAGCAGCGCGTCCTCGCTCCCCAGCGAGGCTATGGCGGCGTCCTGTGCGAGCTGGCTCACACCGAAGGGCACGGCGGTCTTGCGGAGCGCGGCGGCGACGGGCTCGTGGGCGACGGCGAAGCCGACGCGGAGTCCGGCGAGTCCGTACGCCTTGGAGAAGGTGCGCAGCACGCAGACGTTGGGGCGGTCCCGGTAGAGCTCCAGGCCGTTCGGCACGCGCGGGTCCCGGACGAACTCGGTGTACGCCTCGTCGAGGACGACGAGGACCTCGGGCGGCACCCGGTCGAGGAAGCGCTCCAGTTCCTCGCGCGGGATCGCGTTGCCCGTGGGGTTGTTGGGGTTGCAGACGAGGATCATCCGGGTGCGGTCGCTGATCGCTGCGGCCATCGCGTCGAGGTCGTGGTCCTCTCCCGGGGCGAGCGGGACCTCCACGGGCGTCGCCCCCGAGACGCGGGTGATGATCGGGTACGCCTCGAACGAGCGCCAGGCGTAGATCACTTCGTCGCCGGGGCCCGAGGTCGACTGGAGGAGCTGCTGCGCGACTCCGACGGAGCCGGTGCCGGTGGCGACGTGGCTCGCCGGCACCCCGAACCGCTCGGCGAGGGCGGCCGTGAGCGCGGTGCACGCCATGTCGGGGTAGCGGTTGAGGACCTGCGCGGTCGAGGCGACGGACTCCAGGACGCCGGGGAGCGGAGGGTAGGGGTTCTCGTTCGAGGAGAGCTTGTACGAGACCGCCCCTCCCGCTGCCGGGCGCCCCGGCGTGTAGGCGGGGATGCCGTCGAGCGCGGCTCGGAGCTTGGGGTTGGTCTCGCTCACCAGGTCCTCCTGACCTCTGCGGCCCGGCGCGGTCCGGCTGCGGGGAGGGCCCTGTGGTGGGCGTCCGCCGGCTGCGGCTGCCGGAACCGTGTCCCGTGATGCCGTCGGTCGGATGCGCGGGTGCGCGCAGGACCGTACGCGGCGGGTCGCCGCGCGGCGGACCGCCGTCCGGGACTTCCCGGACGGTACCGACCGAACCATTACTCCTCACTCTAAGAGGAATGCCAAGGGGCGCGTACGCGGTATCGCGCAGCACACACGCGCTGACACGCGCTGGTGGCGGACGCGGTGGCGCGCATCCCCCGTGGGTGTGAGCGACCGGGAGGCGACGGGGGCGGTCTTTTTCGGTCTGCAGTGGCGTGCGCCACACGATCCCCGCAGGTGACGCGCGAACACCCGGTGTTCCAAGGTCGTTTGAGGGACCGGACTTGCAGAATCGTGCCGGCTCCCGGGGGTCGACAAGGCCGGTGCGGAGGGAGTTCGCGGGCCTACGATCGGGTCGCCATGACAGCAGCAGAGAAGCATCAGTCGAGCCGCGAACCAGGCGGCGCCGCCCGTCGGCCCCGCAGGGGCAGCCGGCTGAACGGCCGGGCCGGCATCCGGGATGTCGCCGCCGCGGCCGGCGTCTCCATCACCACTGTCTCCGACGCGCTCAACGGCAAGGGGCGCCTCCCCGACACCACGAGGCGCCACGTCCGGGAGGTCGCCGACCGCCTCGGGTACCGCCCCTCGGCGGCCGCGCGGACGCTGCGGACGGGCAAGTCGGGGCTGCTCGGCCTCACCGTCACGACCTACGGCGAAGAACCGTTCACCTTCACGGAGTTCGCCTACTTCGCCGAGATGGCGCGCTCCGCCACCTCGGCCGCGCTCGCCCGCGGCTACGCCCTCGTGATCCTCCCCGCCGCGTCCCGGCACAGCGCCTTCGACGTCTGGTCGAGCGTCGCGCTCGACGGCACCGTCGTCATCGACCCCTCGGACGAGGACCCGGTCGTCGCCGACCTCGTCCGCTCGGGCCTGCCCGTCGTCTCCGACGGCCGGCCCTCGGGCAGCCTCCCCGTCACCGCCTGGGTGGACAACGACCACGAGGACGCCGTGCGCGGCCTCCTCGACCACCTCGCCGAGGGCGGCGCCCGCCGCATCGGCCTGCTCACCGGCACGGGCACCGACGCCTACACCCGGCTCTCCACCTCCGCCTACCTCGACTGGTGCTCCCGCACAGGACAGGACCCGGTCTACGAGAGCTACCCCGCGCACGACCCCTGCGCCGGCGCCGTCGCCGCCGACCGGCTGCTCGCCAGGCCCGACCGTCCGGACGCCGTCTACGGCCTCTACGACCCGAACGGCACCGACCTCCTCGCCGCCGCACGGCGCTACCGGCTGCGCGTCCCCGAGGACCTGCTCCTCGTCTGCTGCAGCGAGTCCACCGTCTACGCCACCACCGAACCGCCCGTGACGACGCTGTCGTTGAAGCCGCGCCGGATCGGCAACACCGTCGTCCAACTCCTCATCGACGCCATCGAAGGGGTGCAGAAGGAGAGCCCCGTGCACCAGGTGATGCCGACCGACCTCATCGTGCGCACCTCCTCGCGCCGCCCCCGCGGGGGCCGTCGCGGCGTCGTCGCACCCCGCGGACCCGTGCAGGGTTGAGCCCGCGGCCCGGGGCGGGTGGCGCGACGCATCCCGCGCGATGCGCGTACTGTTGCCGCACACCCGGGGTACGAGCGGGGAGGAAACCGGCGGAAGGCGCGAGGTACCGCCCCCGCGCACCGAATCCCACCCCCCAGGTGCGTCACAAGGTGCGAGCGGCATTCCTATGATGGGCGAACGACACCGGGACGGGCTCCCGACCAGGGCCGGTCCAGCAGGTGCACGGCGGCGCGATGGTGGAGGGGTCGATGACTCAGGGGGCCGGTCAGGGACCCGACGTTTGGCACGGCGGGGCGCAGGCGCAGGACGGCGACACCGGCGGTCGGTCTTCGGTCGGCAACGCCGACCGTCAGCCTCCGTCCGCGCAGCCGCCTGCCCCCGCGCAGCCGGTGCCGCCGCTCCCGCAGGCCGTACCGCCGCCTCCCCCGCCGCCCGCCGTGCAGCCGCCGGTCCAGGCGCAGCAGTTGCCCGGCACCCCCGCGCCCGTGCCGTCGCCGGCGGCCGTTCCCCAGCCGGGCGAAGGCGCCCCTGCCGAGGAGTACACCCCGACGCAGCGCGACCTCCCCGTCGTCGGCGGGGAAGCCGAGCCGTACGACCCCGCGCGGACCGACGCCCCGACGCCCGCGGGCGAGAACGACGGGGAGGGCCCGCTCTACGTCGTCGGCGATGTCCACGGTTACCTCGCGGAGTTGCGTGCCGCGCTCCAGTCGGCCGGGATCACCGACGCGGACGACCACTGGATCGGGGGGAACGCCCGGCTGTGGTTCTTGGGCGACTTCACCGACCGGGGACCCGACGGCGTCGGCGTCATCGAGCTCGTCATCCAGCTTTCCGCCGAGGCCGCCGCCGCCGGCGGGTACTGCAAGGCGCTGATGGGCAACCACGAGCTGCTCCTGCTCGGCGCCAAGCGGTTCGGCGAGACGCCCGTCAATTCCGGTGCGGGGACCGCGTCGTTCCAGGCCGCCTGGTTGCTCAACGGCGGCCAGCGGAACGACATGGAGCGCCTGGAGGAGCGCCACATCCAGTGGATGTCCCGCCTCGACGCGGTCGCCCTCGCCGACGGGCACCTCCTCGTCCACTCCGACGCCTCCTGCTACCTCGACTACGGCCGCACGATCGAGGACGTCAACGACGCCGTCCACCAGGCGCTCCAGCGCCAGGACGCCGACGAGACCTGGGAGCTGTTCCGCAAGTTCACCAAGCGCTTCGCGTTCCGCGAGGAGGGCGCGGGTCCGCGGGCGGCGCGCGAGATGCTCGACACCTACGGCGGCACCCGCATCGTCCACGGGCACAGCCCGATCCCGTACCTCCTCGGCGAGGTCGGCAGCGAGGAGGACGAGGAGGCTCCCGAGGTCAACGGGCCGCACGTCTACGCGGAGGGCCTCGCCGTCGCGATGGACGGCGGCGTCACCATGCGCGGCCGACTGCTCATCGCCCAACTTCCGCTCGTGCACACGTAGTTGCCGCCCGGCTCCGGGACCCGGACCGGCGGTGGCCGGCACGTTTCGGTCGCCTGTTCGCCGTGCGGCGGTGACGGTTCGTACGGGCGCAGATGGGAAGACGATCGACGGGAGTGCGGGCAGGGGAGGAGTGAGCCGAGTCCCGTGCGCGGTGAGGCGAATTCCTGAAACTCTCTGTCACTGCTGACCGAACCCCGTCTACCATCGTTTTCGCCGTACCGCGTTCTCCTGCCGCACCGCCTTCTCCCGCCGAGAAGGCCAACCGCCGCCCTCCGGAGCCGATCCGGAGGCGCCCTCCCGGTCGTCTTGGCCCTACGGAGCATCGGGGGATGTACATGAACAGCGCTCCGCACCTGCTGCGCGAGGACCGACCCGAGTTCGAGCGGATTCTTGACGAGGCGCTGCGCACGGCGCCCCACGGACCCGAGCCCGCGGCGGGGGCGAGTCGCCCCACTGCGGAGCAGCTCCGTGCCACGGCGATGGGCGCGGTCGCGGCGATAGCCGCGTGCGCGGCCGAGGAGTACCAGCAATTCGTGCGTCTGCGCGAGGAGTTGAGAGCCGACGCGGAGGCGCGCTACGAGCCCCCCGTGCGGCGGCCGACGGCGCAGGGCGCGGGCCTGGCGGCCGTCGTCTCGGCGCTGGCGCCCGTCCTCGCAGGGGTGGCCGCGGTGATCTTCCTGCTCCTCGGGTACACCCTGCGCCTCCTGACGCCCGAGCCCGGGCTGGCGGCGCCGATGCGCTCCGTCGGCTGGGTCTTCGCCGTCCTCGCGGCTGCGGGCGGGCTCGTCGGAATGACGACGATGCTGCTCATGGCGCACCGCAACGGCGGCGCACCCGGGAGGCGTTCGGCTCCGCTGGCCGAGGAGGTCGAGCGCGCGCGCCAGGTCTGGTCCGAGGCGCTGCTGGAGCGCGGCATACTCCCCTTCCTCGACGAGAGCGTCGCCGCCCGCGGTACCGGAGCGGAGGCGCCCGCCTCCCGGACCCGCGCACCGAGCGAGCCGCGCACGGCCCGACTCGGCTACTCGGGCCCCTCGTTCGCCAACCCGGACTTCTCCAGCAGCCCGGCGACGGAGTCGGCGGAAGGCGAGGAACGGTCGGCGGGCCCGCGGTTCTCCAGCCCCGACTTCTCCAGCCCGGAGTACGGCGGACCGGAGAACCCGTAGGTCCAGCGGTGCGCGGCGGGCGCGTACGGGAGCCGTCAGGGTCGCGTTGGCGTCAACTACCGGCGTGCGCCGCGGCGTCGAGCGCCTGGCGGAAGTCGGCGACGAGGTCCTCCGCGTCCTCGACCCCGCAGGAGACGCGGACGAACCCCTCGGGCACGGCGTCCCCGCCCCACCTGCCGCGGCGCTCCGCGGTGGAGCGCACCCCGCCGAAGCTGGTCGCCTGGCTCGTCAGCCGCAGCCCGGAGAGGAAGCGGTCGGCGAAGGCCCGGTCCGGCAGCGTAAAGGAGACGACGCAGCCGAAGCGTTCCATCTGCGCTGCGGCGAGCCGGTGTGCCGGGTCCTCGCTGCGACCGGGGTGGCGGACGTCGCGGACCTCGGGGCGGGCGGCGAGGGCCTCTGCGAGGGCGAGGGCGTTGTCGGCCTGGCGGGCGGTGCGTACGTCGAGCGTGGCGAGGGAGCGGTGCGCGAGCCACGCCTCCATCGGTCCTGGGATGGCACCGACGATCTTCCGCCAGTGCCGGACGCGGTCGGCGAGCGCGGCGTCGCGGCAGGCGACGTAGCCGAGCAGGACGTCCCCGTGGCCGGTGAGGGCCTTGGTGCCGCTGGCGACCGCGAGGTCGGCGCCGAGCGCGAGCGGGCGCTGGCCGAGCGGCGTGGCGAGGGTGTTGTCGACGGCGACGAGCGCGCCCCTGCGGTGCGCCTCGGCGGCGAGTTCGCGGATGTCGCAGACGTCGAGGCCGGGGTTGGAGGGACTCTCGATCCACAGCAGCCGGGCGCCGTCGAGGAGTTGGCGCTGGGCGCCGTCCGCCGTGGGGGCCCTCCGCACGTCGATGCCGAGTGCTTCGAGGCGTTCGGCCACGGCGTTGAGCAGGTTGTAGCCGTCGGACGGGAGGACCACGGCGTCGCCCGGCGAGAGCAGCGAGAAGAGGGCGGCCGAGATGGCGCCCATGCCGGACGAGAAGACGGTGGTGCGGACCTGGTCGTCGCCGGGCGACTCCAGGGCGCCGATCGCCTCCTCGAGGGCCGACCAGGTGGGGTTGGCGTCGCGCCCGTAGGCGTAGGGGGCGTCCGCGACGTCTCCGGGGAGGTGGTAGTGCGCGGCGAAGACGGGGCCCGGCAGCGGCGGCGCGTACGGCTCCTCCTCGGGGAGTCCGGCGCGCACGACGCGGGTGCCGGAGGCGTCCCGCTCTTCCGTACGGCCTCCGGGGGCGCCGGAGTCGCTGTTCATGGTGGCTCCCCGGTGAGCGTGCGGGTGCGGTGGCTGGTCGGTGGACACGGTAACCGGAACCGGAAGTTCAGTCCCGGTCGGGGAGGAGCATGTTCAGCGCCCAGGAGACGAGCGAGATGATGAGGCCGCCGAGGACCGCGGTGAAGAACCCGTCGACGTGGAAGCTGAGGTCGAGCTTGCCGGCGATCCAGGAGGTGAGCAGCAGCATCAGCGCGTTGATGACGAGCGTGAACAGCCCGAGCGTCAGGATCAGCACCGGCAGGGAGAAGAGCTTGACCACCGGCTTGACCAGGAAGTTGACCACGCCGAAGATCAGTGCGACCAGGATGAGCGTGAGCGTCTTCCGGCCCGTACCGCCGCCCTGGAGGGAGATGTCGCTCAGCAGCATGGTGGCAACCGCGAGCGCGGCGGCGTTGGCGAGCGTCTTGATGAGGAAGTTGGTCATGGTCGGATGGTTGCAGAAGACGACGGACGAAATCCAAGGAGAGCCGGTGGCGGTGAGGGCTGAGTGAAGTCCTTTCGGTTGGAGGAGCTCGAGGCGGAGCGCGCCGCGGGCGGCGGCGCGTACCTGCGTTTCCTCCACGAGCGGAACATGTCCGTCGGGCTCTACGCCCTTGACGCGGGCGAGCCGGACCCGCAGCAGCCGCACCGGCAGGACGAGGTCTACTTCGTCGCCAGTGGCCGCGCGTCGGTGACCGTCGGAGAGGAGACGACGCACGTGGCGAGGGGCAGCGTGGTCTACGTACCGGCCGGGGTGGCGCACAAGTTCCACCACATCTCGGAAGATCTGCGGGTGCTCGTCGTCTTCTCCCCGCCCGAGGGCTGAGGCCGGTGAAGCGGCGTCTCAGGGTCGGCGTCGGGGATGGTTCAGGGGAGGACCGGGGACGACTGGCCTCCCGCCGGGCGGGTCCGCCGCCTAGCATCGGGGGCAGCGGTCGTGTAGCGGGCGACGCGCGGGCAGCGGTCGACGGACGGGCCGTTGGGGCAGGACGAAGAGGCGGGGCCCGGCTTGCAGGGCCGGAAACGGAGTATGGGCATGGATGCGAAAGGCTTTTTCGAAGGGCTGCCCTGGTGGGTGAAGTGGGTCGTGATCCCCGTGGTCGCGCTCGCCCTCTTCGGCGGCCTGATCGCGAGCGTCATCGGCTTCCTCGTCGGGGTGCTCTTCAAGGTGCTGCTTTTTGTGCTGATCGTCGGCGCCGTCATCTTCCTTGTGCGGAAGTTCACTTCGGCTTCCTCCTCCTCCCGCGGGGACTGGTGAGCCCACCCGCGCGCCTGCCCGGGGCCTGCTGAGCCCCGGGCACGTGTGTGCCGGGCTGCGGCTCGGCGGGCGCGGACGGGTCGGTGAACGCGCCCTGCGTGTACGGGGCCTGCTCCGGCGCGAGCGGCGCGCGGGCCGCCGGAGGCCGCCCCTGGGCCCCCGCCGGCCCCTTGCCGCGGTCGGCGGAGACGACGAGCGCCGCGAGCAGCGTCGTCACCGGGACCGAGGCGACGAGCCCGATGGAGCCGACGAGCGTGCGGACGATCTCCTCGGCGACGACCTCGCTCGTCGCCACCGTCGAGATGCCGCTGTCCGCGATCGAGAAGAGCAGCAGCAGCGGCAGCGAGGCGCCCGCGTACGCCAGCACCAACGTGTTGACGACGGAGGCGATGTGGTCGCGCCCGATCCGCATCGCCGAGCGGTAGATCTGCCGCCAGCCCGCCCCGGGATCGGCCTCCTTGAGCTCCCAGACGGCCGAGGTCTGCGTCACGGTGACGTCGTCGAGGACGCCGAGCGAGCCGATGAGCACCCCGGCGAGGAGCAGCCCCTGGATCTCGATGCCGGGGTAGAGGCCGTGTACGAGGCTCGTCTGGTCGTCGGTGTTGCCCGTGAGGCGGGCCCAGCCGATGAAGAGCGAGCCGAGCAGCCCGATGAGGAGGAGCGAGACCAGCGTCCCCAGCACCGCGACCGAGGTGCGCGCCGAGAGTCCGTGGCACAGATAGAGCGTCGCGAGCATGATCGCGCTTCCGCCGACGACGGCGACGACGAGCGGGTTGGAGCCCTGGAGTATCGCCGGCAGGATGAAGAGCGTCAGCACCGCGAAGCTGATCACCAGGCCGACGAGCGCGAGCGCCCCGCGCAGCCGCCCCACGAGCACCACCACGGCGGCGAAGACGAGTCCGAGCAGCCACAGCGGCACGTCACGCTGGCTGTCGATCACGCTGTAACGCAACTGCGGCGGTGCCTTCTCGGCGTACGCGGCGACGACCTGCTGGCCGACGGAGAGGGTACGTGTCGCGTCCGGCGTCACCACCTCCGTGAAGGTGTGCCCTGCGTTCTCGCCCTCGGTGATCTCGACGGTGGCCTTCTGGCACGTGGCGTCCGAGGTGTCCGCACCCGGCGCGGGCCCGCTCCCGGTGCCGGCTCCGCCGCCGCCGGTCTCCGGCTGGGTGGGCTGCGCGTTGACGTCCTCGCAGTCGACCTCGGCGACCTTCACCACCTTCGCGGCCACCGTGGGCCGGTCCATCCCGACGCCCTCGGAGCCCGAGTGCTCGGGGGCGCCTCCCGGCCACAAGGCGACGAGTCCCGCCGCGACGAGGAGCGCGAAGGGGATCAGCACCGCGGCGATCACCTTGCGCAGGTGCCGCGAGACCGGTGCGGCGGGGCCGTGCGCGTGTGCGTGCGAGTGGCCGTGCGGGGCCTCGGGGGAGTCCGGTTGTCGGCCGTCGTGGGGTACCTCTGGCGTCGGGGTCACCGGCCGATCATCGCAAGAGCGCCCGAGTGCGGTCTGTTCAGGCTGCGCGGTGTGCCGCTAGCGTGGTGCGCGGTTCGGGCCTCGGCCCGGACTCGCCATCGCGGGAGCTCCGAGCACGGGGCTGAGAGGGCGCTGACTCCGCCGGCAGGGCGGGCCGCTGCGCCGACCGCTGAACCTGTTACCGGGTAATGCCGGCGTAGGGAGTGGATCTCATGACCACGCAGCAACCACGCACGCCCGCGGGCACCTCCGCGGAGAACGACGGCCGCCCCGTCGGCTGGCACAAGGACCACCTCGCAGGGTCCCGGCCCGACGTGCGCGTCCCCGTCCGTCGCGTACACCTCACCAACGGGGAGGAGTTGGCGCTCTACGACTCCTCGGGTCCGTACACCGACCCGGCCGTCGAGACCGACGTGCGCCGGGGCCTCGCGCCCGTCCGGGAGCAGTGGATCGTGGAGCGGGGCGACACCGAGGAGTACACCGGGCGCGCACCGAAACCCGAGGACGACGGCGTACGCCACACCGCGCCCCGCGGCGGGCTCCGCAACCTCGACGCCGTCTTCCCCGGGCGTGCGCGCCGTCCGCGCCGCTCCCGGAGCGGCAGCGCGACCCAACTCGCGTACGCCAGGCGGAATCTGATCACACCGGAGATGGAATTCGCGGCCCTCCGCGAAGGGTGCACGCCGGAGACCGTGCGCCTCGCCCTCGCCGAGGGCCGCGCGGTGCTTCCGGCGAACGTCAACCATCCGGAGTCCGAACCGATGGTGATCGGCCGGGACTTCCTCGTGAAGGTGAACGCGAACATCGGCAACTCGGCCGTCACCTCCTCGATCGAGGAGGAGGTGGAGAAGATGGTCTGGGCGACCCGCTGGGGCGCCGACACCGTGATGGACCTCTCCACCGGCCGCAACATCCACACCACCAGGGAGTGGGTGCTCCGCAACTCCCCCGTCCCGATCGGCACCGTGCCGCTCTACCAGGCGCTGGAGAAGGTCGACGGCCGGGCTGAGGAGCTGAGTTGGGAGGTCTACAGGGACACCGTCGTGGAGCAGTGCGAGCAGGGCGTGGACTACATGACGGTCCACGCCGGCGTGCTCCTGGAGTACGTTCCGCTCACCGCGCGTCGCAAGACCGGGATCGTCTCGCGCGGCGGCTCGATCATGGCCGCCTGGTGCCTCGCCCACCACCGGGAGAGCTTCCTCTACACGCACTTCACCGAGCTCTGCGAACTCCTCGCCGCCTACGACGTCACCTTCTCGCTCGGCGACGGGCTGCGCCCCGGCTCCGTCGCCGACGCCAACGACGCAGCGCAGTTCGCCGAGTTGGAGACGCTCGGCGAGCTCTGCGCCATTGCGGGCGACCACGGTGTGCAGACGATGGTCGAGGGTCCGGGGCACGTACCGATGCACAAGATCAAGGAGAACGTCGACCGCCAGCAGGAGCTCTGCGGCGGCGCCCCGTTCTACACTCTCGGCCCGCTCACCACCGACGTCGCGCCCGGCTGGGACCACTTCACCAGCGGCATCGGCGCCGCGATGATCGGCTGGTGGGGTACCGCGATGCTCTGCTACGTCACGCCGAAGGAGCACCTCGGCCTCCCCGACCGCGACGACGTGCGCACCGGCGTGCTCACCTACAAGATCGCCGCGCACGCCGCCGACGTCGCCAAGGGCCATCCGGGCGCCCAAGCGTGGGACGACGCCCTCTCGGACGCGCGCTTCGAGTTCCGCTGGGAGGACCAGTTCAACCTGTCGCTCGACCCGGAGACGGCACGCGCCTTCCACGACGAGACCCTCCCCGCCGAGCCGGCGAAGACCGCCCACTTCTGCTCGATGTGCGGTCCGAAGTTCTGCTCGATGAAGATCAGCCATGAGATCGGCCAGCGGTTCGGACCCTCGGAGGGGGAGGGGGAAGCCCTCACGGAGGAGCAGATCAGGGCAGGCATGCTGGCGAAATCCCGCGAGTTCGCGGAGTCGGGCCACCGCGTCTACCTGCCGACCGTCGAGTGACCCGCGCCCCCGCCGCACGCGGCCGTGCGGCGGGGGCCCCAACCTCCGTCGTACGGCGACCGGTTGGGACGTCGGCCCGGTGGACGCGGTGAAATTGACCGATCCGTTATCTTTGCGGTCCGCCCGTTCGGTGGCTCGCGAAGGAGCGCGCTCATGGCACACGGCACCGGTTCTGTTCGTAAGCGCCCCGGAAGCATCTGGCTGCGTGAGCCGCGGACCACGCGCCGCAGGGGCGCCATCCGCGGCCGCCGCGCGCCGCTCGACCTGGAGCAGGTGACGGCCGCGGCGGTGCGGCTCCTCGACGCCGACGGGCTCGACGCGTTCTCGATGCGGCGCCTCGCCGGCGAACTGGGCGTCACGGCGATGTCCGTCTACTGGTACGTCGAGTGCAAGGAGGACCTCCTCGAACTCGCCCTGGACGCAGCCTTCGAGGCGCCGGAGGAGGACGCGCCGGGCGAGGAGGCAGCGCACTCGGAGGCCTGGCGCGAGCGGCTCACGCGCCTGGCGCACGCGAGCGCCGTCCGCTACACGGCGCACCCCTGGGTTCCCACTCTCCTCGCGCGCCACCCCGACATCGGCCCGCGCGCCACCGCCCTGCGCCGGCAGGTCCGCGACACGGTGCGCGAGGCCGGGCTCGCCCCCGAGCAGGCCGAAGCGGCGACCCGCGCCCTCCTCTCTTTCGTCCACGGCTACGGCCCCGCCTCGCCGGAAGCGCGCTCCGCACCCCAGGCGCCACCCGCGGAGTTCGACGCCGCGCTGACGTTCCTCCTCGCCGGCGTGGAAACGCTCGCCGCACACGCACCTGCCGGCGAGCACGCGCCCGGCGCACCACCGGAGCCCACGGCAACGGCCCGCGAGGCCGCCCTGCCGGGCGCCCTCGCGGGCCACGGTTGAACGACGACGCGTCAGCCGAAGGGCAACGCTTCCCCCTGCACGGCCTGGATGTCGAGATCCACCTTGAGCGTGGTGCCGATCGCGGCGATACCGGCCGCCACGATCTGGTTGTAGTCCATCTCGAAGTCGCCGCGCCGCAGTTCGGCCTCCGCGCGGAACGCCGCACGCACGCCGCCCCACGGGTCCGGGCCCTTGCCGAGGTAGGTCAGCGCGAGGTCGACAGGCCGTGCCACCCCGTGGAGGTCGAGGGTGCCGTGGACCGTCCACCGGTCGGCCCCCGCGGGCTGCGGGTTGCCTCCCGAGTACCGGATCTCGGGAAAGCGCTCGACGTCGAGGAAGTCGGACGAGCGCAGGTGGTCGTCGCGCATGCTGTTGCCCGTGTCGATGCTGGCCGCCTTGATGTACGCCTCGACGGTCGACTCCTCGGCCCGCTCGCCGACGACGATGCGCCCGCCGAATTCGGTGAACCTGCCGTGCACGCTGGTCATCCCGAGGTGCTGCGCTGCCGTGCCGACCATCGAGTGCATCGGGTCGATCGACCACGGCCCGGGCGGCGGCAGCTCCGTCCCGCCCTGCCGCGCCATCGTCAACGCACCGAGGTCGGCGCGGCCGGAAGCCGTCACCATCGCGGTGGTGGCGACGGGTGCGTACCCCGGCGCCGTTGCGATCACCGTGTACGCGCCCGGCGCCAGTTCGGCCTCCGCCGCGACGACGCCGTCCTCCCCCGCCTCGGCGCGCAGCACCTGCGCGCCCGTCATGTCGGTGACGGTCAGCACGGCGTGCTGCACGGCCCACCCGTCCCGGGTCTTGACCTGCGCCCGTACGCCTGCCATGTTCAGCTCCTTCTCGCATACGTGGGCCCCGGCCCACCGTGGCGGCGGGCCGTCCCCTGCCCGTCTGTGCCGCCGCGGTGGCCGGGGCCCTGTTCCCCGAGCCCGCAGGGGGCGCACACGCTCCGCTCGACTCGTGTGCGCCCGGGCCCGGGTGCCGGTGCGGCTGAGCGTCGGCTCAGCCGCCGCTCACTCGTCCGGGTGGTGCAGCTCGACGTCGTAACCCTCGACGCCCTGCCCCTGGACGAGCAGTGCGTTGGCGACCGGCGGGTACCCGCTCGCGATCACCGTGTACTCGCCCGCGTCGAGGTCGGTGAAGGCGTACACGCCGTCCGCCCCCGTCGTCGAGGTCCCGACGACGTTCCCCGCCGCGTCGACGAGGGTGACCCGGGCGTCGCCGAGCGGCCTGCGGTCGGTACCGGCACGCACGGTCCCCTGGACCTGCGCACCGGCCGAGAGCTCGACCTCCATCCGCGTCACGCCCTGCCCGTGGACCTCGACCGGAGTCGCGGTCGGCCGGAAGCCGGGCGCGTTGACGGCCACGGTGAAGACCGGCACCGTCGACTCCCCGCCGCTGCCGACGAGTTCGTCGAACCGGAACTGGCCTTCGGCGCCGGTCTGCCCCGAGGCGACGACCTCGCCCCGCGCATCGGTGACGACGACCGTCGCCTCCGCGAGGGGGGTCTTCTCCCCGGCGTCGCGGACCACGCCCGCGAGGCCGCTGGTGCCCGAGAGCAGCAGGTCGTGGCCGAGCGGTTGCTCCCCGACCGTGACCGTCGACGCCTGCGGCTGGTGGCCGTCGGCCGCCGCGATGAGCACGTACGCGCCCGCCTCGGGAGCGTCGAGCCGGTAGGTGCCGTCGCCGTGCGCCGTCGCCCGGCCCAACTGCCGTCCGCTCGGCGAGATCAGCGTCACGGCGGCGCCGGCGATGCCGGTGCCGTCCCCGGTGCGCACGGTGCCCTGGATGGCGATCCCCGGCACCGTCGCCTCGGCCGCCGTCGGCAGCGGCGCGGTGGACGCGAGGCCGGACGGCGCGGCCGCGGCCTGGGCCGGAGCGGTCTCCGCCGCCACGGCCGCCGGCACCTGCTGCTCGACCTCCTCGGACGGCAGCTCGGTGTCACCGGTCGCGTCCTGCTCGAGCGCGGACTTGGTCTTCAACGGCACCTCCTTGACGAAGAGCACCAGCAGCAGCGCGACGAACGCCAGCGGGCTCGCGTAGAGGTAAACATCGCCGATGCCGTGCCCGTAGGCGTTCTCGATCACGCCGCGGATCGGTCCGGGCAGCTCGTCCAGGTTCGGGATCGCGCTGCCGTTGCCGCCGGTCGCACCGCCGGCGTTGTCGATGCCGAGCTTCGCCATCCCTTCCTCGACGTAGTGCGTGATCCGGTGCGAGAGCACCGCGCCGAGCACCGAGACGCCGACCGCACCACCGAGCGAACGGAAGAAGTTCACCATCGAACTGGCGGCACCCAGATCGTTCGGGTCCACCTGGTTCTGGGTGGCGAGCACCAGGTTCTGCATCATGCTGCCGACGCCGAGGCCGAGCAGCGCCATGAAGATCGCCATGTGCCAGTACTCGGTGTCGGCACGCAGGGAGCCGAGCAGCCCGAGGGCCGCGGTCATCAGGACGCCGCCCGAGCACAGCCACACCTTCCACCGACCGGTGTGCGAGATGACCCGCCCGGAGATCGTGGTGGACAGGAAGAGCCCGCCGATCATCGGGATCGTCATGACACCGGCCATCGTCGGCGACTTGCCCTTGGCCAGCTGGAAGTACTGGCTCAGGTAGACGGTCGCGCCGAACATCGCGATACCCACGAAGAGCGAGGCCAGCGACGTCAGCGTGATGGTGCTGTTGCGGAAGAGGCGCAGCGGCATGATCGGCTCGCGGACCTTCGACTCGACGAGCACGAAGAGCAGTCCGAGCACGAGCGAGCCGCCGACCATCGTGTAGGTCTGCCAGGAGGCCCAGTCGTACTTGTCACCGGCGAAGGTGACCCAGACCAGCAGCAGCGAGACCGCCGCGGCGACGAGGAAGGCACCGAACCAGTCGACCTTCACGTCCCGCTTGACGACGGGCAGCTTCAGCGTCTTCTGCAGCGTCACGAGGGCGATCACGGCGAACGGGATGCCCGCGTAGAAGCACCAGCGCCAGCCGAGGAAGTCCGCGTCGGTGATGACGCCACCGAGCAGCGGGCCGCCGACGGTGGAGACGGCGAAGACGGCGCCGATGTAGCCCATGTACTTGCCGCGCTCACGCGGCGAGATCAGGGCTCCTATCACGATCTGCACCAGGGCGGTGATACCGCCCATTCCTATGCCCTGCACAGCTCGGGACGCGATGAGCATCCCGGGGTTCTGTGCGAGACCGGCGCTCGCGGAGGCGAGGACGAAGATCACGATCGCGGTCTGGATCAGGATCTTCTTGCTCGTCAGGTCGGCGAGCTTGCCCCAGAGCGGGGTGGTCGCCGTCATGGTGAGCAGTGAGGCGGTGACGACCCAGGTGTACGAGCTCTGTCCGCCGCCGAGATCGCTGACGATCCGCGGCATCGCGTTGGCGACGATCGTGGACGACAGGATCGCGACGAACATCGCGAGCAGCAGCCCGGAGAACGCCTCCATGATCTGGCGGTGCGTCATGCGCGGAGCGTCGCCCGAGGCGGAGCGCGCGCCCTGCGCGTGCTTGGCTCCTCCGCCTCCGGCATCGGCCCCCTGCGGGACGCCCTGCCCGACCGGAGGCCGGACGTCAGTCTCCGCGGCCGGAGACTGGGGACGGGTGGTGGCCATGCGCCTTCCTTACTTGAGCAGTACTCAGAGTCGTTCTTGCGTTGCGTCTGTCTCGGCGACTGCATGAGCTGTCGCTCGTGCGCCGTGGGCGCGGCAGTCCCCGAAGCTCGCGCGGAGGCGAGCGAAGAGGGTGACGAGTTGGGCGACGTCGTCGTCGGTCCAGTCGTGCAGGTAGGTCTGGAGCACCTCGGCCGTGCGCGCACTCATTTCCGTCAGCAGTTCCTGGCCCGCCGGGCTGACCCGCAGCAGCCGGGAGCGCCCGTCCTGCGGGTCGGGATACCGCTCGATCCAGCCGCGCTCCGCCACGTGGGCCACGTGGCGGCTGGTCACCGAGAGGTCGATCCCCATGAGCTCCGCGAGTCTGCTCAGTCGCATCTCCCCGAACTTGCCGAGGAGCGCGAGGACGGCGGCGGAACCCGGGGCGCAATCCCCCGGCAGGTGGCGTGCCAATTCGCGCTTGACGGTACCGATGGCGCTGAGTTGCCTGGCCAGCTCCTCGAACTGACTGCGATCAGCCATCGAGCACCTCATACTTTTGTTGCTTAGGGCAACCATAGACACTGTTGATTGCTGCAGGCAAGTTGATATCGGGCATGCGCGGCAAACAATCGTCAAAGCCTGGGTGTGCCGGGCACCAAGTGCCGGTTGCGGAGAGAGCCGGGACCGGGGCTGTGCCGGGCCTCACAGGGTTCGCTATCGTCCTGCCCCATGGCTCACAACCCCCAAGCACCGCAGGGCCCCGAGGGGCAGCCCGACCCTGCCGGCAACACTCAGATGTTCCGCGCCTTCGTGGACGAGGCCGGACCGCAGCGCCAGACCCCGGCGCAGACCTCCTCGGGTCCCAGGGTCGGCCTGATCGTCGGCGTCGTCGCCGTGATCGTGGTGCTCGCCGCCGCCGGCTGGCTCGCCTTTTCCTGAGGCCCGTCCGCGCCTCGCCGGAGGCGCGACCGACCGTCCGACCGACGCCCAGGGGACGCGGCACCACCCTGTGGCGCATACCCGACACCCGGCGAAGCGAGCCCGGCTCAGCGGGCACGAGCCGCGCAGTCAAGGAGCCGCCGGAGCGGACTCATCCCGCTCCGGCGGCTCCGCCGCCTTCCGCCTCGGGCGCTACTCGGCGCCCGCGACGCTTTCGTCGCCGATCTGGCCCGAAGGCCGTCGGTCCCGTGGTGCGTATCCCCCGTGGCACTCTTTCCTCCGCACGTCGTCCCCGCTGCTCACTCCTCGGCGATCAGACCCTCCCGCAGCTGCGCGAGCGTGCGGGTCAGCAGGCGTGAGACGTGCATCTGGGAGATGCCGACCTCCTCGCCGATCTGCGACTGGGTCATGTTGCCGAAGAAGCGGAGCATGATGATCTGCCGCTCCCTGGGCGGGAGTTTGGCGAGCAGCGGCTTGAGCGACTCGCGGTACTCCACGCCCTCGAGCGCCGTGTCCTCGTAGCCGAGGCGGTCCGCGAGCGAGCCCTCGCCGCCGTCCTCCTCCAGCGAGGGGGAGTCGAGGGAGGAGGCGGTGTACGCGTTGCCGACGGCGAGGCCGTCGACGACGTCCTCCTCCGAGACGCCGAGGCAGGTCGCGAGCTCGGTGACGGTGGGGGAGCGGTCGAGGGTCTGGGAGAGCTCGTCGCTCGCCTTGGTGAGGGCGAGACGGAGCTCCTGGAGCCGTCGCGGCACCCGGACCGACCAGGAGGTGTCGCGGAAGAACCGCTTGATCTCCCCGACCACGGTCGGCATCGCGAATGTCGGGAACTCGACGCCGCGTTCGCAGTCGAAGCGGTCGATCGCCTTGATCAGGCCGATCGTGCCGACCTGGACGATGTCCTCCATCGGCTCGTTGCGGCTGCGGAAGCGCGCGGCCGCGTACCGCACCAGCGGGAGGTTCAGCTCGATGAGGGTGTCACGCACATAGGTCCGCTCGGCCGAGGAGGCCGGACGGCCCGACTCCGTCGCGCGGTCGAGCGCGGCGAGCCGGAGGAAGAGCGAGCGCGAGAGGGTGCGGGTGTCGAGCGCGCCGTCGACGGCGCCCTCGGTCGGTGCGGGGACCTCGGCAGCTTCGGCGGTCCCTGTGGGCTCCGGGAGAAGCCCTGGCGACTCCGGAGCTCCCGGAAGCGTCTCCGCAGCAGTGTTTCCGGTGAGCACCTTCGAGCTGCCCAGTTGTACGGACATGCCACCCCCTTGAGGTCGCGGACGGTTCGCAGCGGCGCCCTCGGCGAGGGAGGCACCTCCCCCTCCATACCGGGCGCGCAGCAGCGGCAAACGCAGCTCTTGCAGAATGTCACAAGTCAGCAACGCGACGTAGCCTCATATCGATAAAACTGCACTGCTGAGGATGGCGCAAGGTGGACAGGGTGGCTTGAACTGATGGCTTGTCGAACTGTTTCCGCAACCGTGCGCAACGAGTTGAGGCCGCGTCAGCCGACCCTCACGCCTCGATGGGGTTGGCGGCCCGCAGTCGCGCGAAGCTCCTGGAGAGCAGTCGCGAGACGTGCATCTGGGAGACGCCCAACTCGGCGCTGATCTGCGACTGCGTCAGGTTCCGGTAGTAGCGCAGCAGCAGGATGCGCTGCTCCCGCTCGGGCAGTTGGACGAGCAGGTGGCGTACGAGGTCGCGGTGCTCCACGCCGTCGAGTTCGGGGTCCTCGTAGCCGAGCCGGTCGAGGAGGCCCGGCATCCCGTCGTCGCGCTCCTGGGCCGCCTCCAGGGAGGTGGCGCGGTAGGCGCGGCCCGCCTCGATGCAGGCGAGCACCTCCTCCTCCGTGATCTTCAGGCGCTCGGCGATCTCGGCTGTCGTCGGGGAGCGCCCGTAGAGCGTGGTGAGGTCCTCCGTCGCGCCGCTGACCTGGACCCACAGCTCGTGGAGGCGTCGCGGTACGTGCACGGTGCGCACGTTGTCGCGGAAGTACCGGCGGATCTCGCCGACGATCGTCGGCATGGCGAAGGTCGGGAACTGTACTCCGCGTGACGCGTCGAAGCGGTCGATCGCGTTGATCAAGCCGATCGTGCCGACCTGGACGACGTCCTCCATCGGTTCGTTTCGGCTCCGGAAGCGCGCCGCCACGTACCGCACAAGGGGGAGGTTCGCCTCGATCAGGGCTGCACGCACCCGTCCGTGCTCCGCCGATCCGGGCTGCTGGCGCCCGAGTTGGTCGAAGAGGGACTGGGTGAGTGCCCGGGTGCGCGCCGCGCGCTCCTTCTGCGCGTCCTGGGTGCGTCCGCTGCCTTCCGCCTCGCTCTTCGGCGGGGTGCTGTGCGCCGGGTCGCGGGTGGCGGGAGGCTGGGGCGCGCGTCTTCTGTGCGCCTCGGGTGCGGGCTCGGGGTCCGCTTGCTCGGGCGGAGGTTCCGTCTCCGTCGAAGCCTGGGGGAGCGTCTGGGCCCCGTCCACTCAGCCACCACCCCTTCGCGATGCCGGGTTCCGTGCCGTCTGGGAGTGGATCGTTCCTCCACCCAAAGCGGTCATAGCATCACAAGACATGCGCACCGTGTGCAAGCACCGTATAACACCGTGTTGCTTGCTAGTTGGGGCAAATCGCTCAGTTCAAGTTGGCTGAAAAGAGGGGGTGTCGCTGAGGGCGGTGAGGGGCGAGGGGTGCAGGAAGGACACAGGCTGTGGACGGGAAGCGCTCGACGGGCGGGCGTCGGGCGTCAGTTGACGAGCTCCGTCATGAACTGGCCGACCGCCTGTGCTGCGTCGGATATCCCCTCGAAGCCGATCAGGACCAGGTCCGCGGCGCGCTCGGGGGAGGCGATGATCGTGTAGAGGACGAAGACGATCAGCAGGTACAGCGCGATCTTCTTTGCTTGCACCATCGTCCGGCCTCTCCCCCGGCGTGCGCGTACTGCTTCGCGCCCTGCCCCTGTGCAGGCGTGCGAGTCTATCCGGCAGGCGCCGTCCGTGATCGAGGTTCACGGCAGCCCGCGATGGACCAAAGGCCCGACGATCAGGGTCTTTTGACCGTGACCGGAGCATGTCCGGAAATGCACACTCGGGGTCGGGCGGCCGCGGAACGGCAGGAACGTTCGCCCGCCCAGGACGCGCCGTGTCCTCGGCGCCGAGAGCGTGGTACCCCCGGCCGCGCCCGGCCGGCGGCGTCGTCCCGGGGGAGGCGGAGCGCTCCCCGCGGCCCGCTTCCCCCGCCCGCCATGAGCCGCCTCCGCGCGGGCGCGACGCGTCAGGCGAGGATGACCGTCTTCCCCCGGGCGTCCCCGGCCTTGCTCCGGGCCACTGCGTCGGGTGCCTGGTCGAGGGGCACCTCGGTGGTGATCGGGACGATCACGCGTCCGCTGTCGATCTCGGCGGCGAGCTTCTCCAGAACCTCCGGTGTCGAGGTGTGCGCGAAGTTGATCGCCTCGACCGTGCGGGCGTAGACGGCGTCCTTGTCCGCGGCGCGGAGCGTGCTCAGCGCGACGCCGCCGTTGCGGACGAGCTCGGCGTGGGAGCCGAACTCCTCGGGGCCCGAGGCGAGGTCGACGAGGGCGTCGACCCCGTCCGGGTACTCGTCGCGGACCCGCTCGGCGAGCGGGTGCTCCTGGACGTCGATCGCGAGGGCGGCGCCGTACGTGCCCATGCGCCGCTGGTCGTGGCCCCGCGTCGCGGCGAGGACGCGCAGGTCGTGGGCGGCTGCGAGCTGGGTGAGGAAGGTGCCCACGCCGCCGGCGGCCCCGACCACGAGGAGGCTCTCGTACTCGCGGAGGCCGGCGGCGTCGATGATCTCCAGTGCGGTCATGCCCGCGGTCGGCGCTCCCGCAGAGGTAGCGAGGGGGACCGAGTCGGGCGCCTTCGCGATCGGTGCGTCCTGCGGTACGACGACGTACTCCGCGTACGTCCCGGAGCCCACGGGGGAGCTCAGCCGCTGCCCGTACACGGCGTCCTCGACGGCGAAGCGCGTCACCCCCGGCCCCGCCTCCTCGACGCGGCCGGCGAAGTCCACGCCCATGATCAACGGGAACTCGTGCGGAACGGTGCCGTCGAGCATGCCGTCGGCGATGCGCCAGTCGAGCGGGTTGAGGCCGGCCGCCTCCACCTTGACCAGGACCTCGTTGCGGCCGGGGGCCGGTCGGGGTGCGTCGATCAGTTGGGGCGGTGCCTTCAGCTCCGCCACGGCCACAGCTCGCATCAGGCTGCTCCTCGCTCCCCCCGCCGGAAGTACGGGTCCGCACACGGCGGCTGGACCAACGTACGACGACGCCCACGCCGCCGCAGTGCGCGCGCGGCCTTACGGGTACTCGCCGCCGCCCGTCCGGGCTCTCGCCGAGTCCGGTGCGCCCGAACCGGCAGACGGGGGACGGCCGTTGGCGCCGCACGGGGGACGACGGGACGGCCGTCCGCCCTCCGTCCTCCGTTTCGCGCCCCGTGGGCGCGGTTACCCGGAACGATGTGCCCGACGGCATCCCCCTGCACGCGAGGAGCACCCATGGACACCAGCGCACTCCTTCTCGACGGCTACGAGCGCATCCGCGAGGAGGTGCACGAGGTCCTCGACGGCCTCACCGAGGAGGAGCTCAACGCGCGCCTGGACAGCGGGGCCAACTCGATCGCCTGGCTCGTCTGGCACCTCACCCGCGTCCAGGACGACCACCTCGCCGAAGCCGCCGGCCACGAACAGGTGTGGACGAGCGAGGCGTTCGACGACCGCTTCGCTCTCGACCTCCCCGCCGGCTCCACCGGCTTCGGCCACTCGTCACGCGACGTCGCGAAGGTCCACCTCGCCGGACCCTCGCTCCTCCGCGACTACTACGACGCGGTCCACGCCCGCACCACGGCCTTCCTCCAGGGCCTCGACGACGCCTCCCTCGACCGCGTCGTCGACGAGTCCTGGGACCCGCCGACCACACTCGGCGTCCGCCTCGTCAGCGTCCTCGGCGACGACCTCGAGCACGCGGGCCAGGCCGCCTACGTCAAGGGCGTGCTCCGACGCCGCTGAGCGCGGGACGCCGGGGCCGCGCGGGCGAGTTCCGCGCCGCTCCGCGTCCTGGCCCCTGCGGAGCCGAACGTGAGGGCGCGGGGCCGCCAGTGCTATCGGGAGACGCTCAGGAGAGCCAGGGCCAAGAGGAACAGCACCAGTGCGCTGCCTCCCGCCTTTGCCGTGACGGAGCTGCCGAGGCGGCGGCGGTGCGGTCGTACGCGGGAGCCGTTGCTGCGGTAGTGCCCGCGTACGTGCGTCGTCGGGCCGGTGGAGCGCCGAGCGGGAGCCGGGTGGGATCGGAGAACCGAGCGGGCCGGCGGGACGCCGGCAGGACGGCTGCGGCGGGTGTGCGGGCGGACGTAACTTCCGTTCTTGCGGTAGTGACCGCGAACCTGTGCCAACGGGACTCCTCGGTGATCATCGGGCGGGACGCGTCAAACCGGACGCATCCCATGACGGTAGCCAAGGGGTCTGACAACGACGGCAGTTAGCGCTTGCCGGACGACGCCCGGGGCGCGGCGCCGGGGCGTGAAAGTGCAAGGCTGAGGTGGCATCAGGCGTGGACGGCGGTCGGCCGGTCCCCGGGGCACGACGAAGGGCCGGACCCCGCGGGGTCCGGCCCTTCATTCACCTGCGGTAGCGGTGGGATTTGAACCCACGGAGAGTTTCCCCTCACTCGCTTTCGAGGCGAGCTCCTTCGGCCGCTCGGACACGCTACCGAGAGGAACTCTAGCCCACACCCCCCGCTGCGTCGAAATCCGTACCGGGGGCGGTCCCATGAGGTGTGCCACGTCCCGGAGCAGGCGACTGGGCGGCGTCGCGGAAGAAGGACGTGAGGACGGTGGCGCACTCCTCGGCGAGGACGCCGGGCACCACCTCGGGGCGGTGGTTGAGCCGGCGGTCGCGTACGACGTCCCAGAGCGAGCCGGCGGCTCCGGCCTTCGGGTCGGCGGCGCCGTAGACGACGCGGTCGACCCGGGCGAGGACGGCGGCGCCCGCGCACATGGTGCAGGGCTCGAGGGTGGCGACGAGGGTGCAGCCGGTGAGTCGCCAGTCCGGGGGCGTGCGGCGGTCGTTGAGGAGCGCGGAGCCCGAGCGGAGGGCGAGGAGTTCGGCGTGCGCCGTCGGATCACCCGTCGCCTCGCGGGTGTTGTGGCCACGGGCGAGGACGGTGCCGTCGCGGTCGAGGAGGACGGCCCCGATCGGTACGTCGCCACCGGCGGGGGCGCGCACGGCCTCGGCCAGCGCCAGGCGCATGGAGGCGCGCCAGGGGTCGCGGACCGGGTCGGTGTGCTCGCTCTCCATGCGGACAGTCTCTCCCCGCGCGAGGAGAGGGCTCCCGCGCGGGGCCCCGTTCAGCGGACGGATTCCAGGACGTCGGTGGCGCCGAGGGCTTCGGCGACCTCGCTCAGGGCGTCCTGGGGGGTGAGCGAGAAGAGTTCGGCGGCCTCCAGGCCGAGGTCCGCGAGGAGTTGCGCGTCCCCGAGCGGCCCGGACGGCGCGGTGTCCTCCTCCGCCTCGCCCTCCGGGGCTTCCTCGGTCGCTTCGCGATCGGGTTCGCCTTCCTCCGTGCCGTCGAGGTCGACGAGCTGGTCGAGCGCGGCGAGGTCCTCGGGTTCGCGTCCGAGGAGCTCGTCGGAGAGGAGGACCTCCCCGTAGGAGCTGCGCATCGCGGCCGCCCCGTCCGAGACGTAGACGCGCGGATCGTCCTCGCCGTCGACGCGGACGAGTCCGAACCACACCCCTTCCTGCTCGATGCAGACCAGCACGGTCTCGTCGTCGGTTGCGGCCTCCCGGGCCAGGTCGGCCAGATCGGCCAGGGTCTCCACATCGTCGAGCTCTGTGTCGCTCGCTTCCCACCCGTCTTCGGTGCGCGCGAGCAGTGCGGCGAAATACACCGTGACTCTCCCACTTGTTCCAGACGTGCCCGAGTGATGACGGGGTCCGCGCCCCGCCCCAACCGGAATCGTGGCAGATACCGGCGGCCCGGGGAGAGTCTTCGGTAGTGCGTCGGGCAGCTCTTTGGCACGTCTTTGGCGCGAACTCGCTGGTACGCAACTCACCGTGAGGGCAGCGCGTTCCGGTGTGACGCCGTGTGACGTCCCGTTGCGGGGCCCGTTCGGCTCAGTGCGGTGCGCTCACCAACGGAAGGTGCGCATCCGCATCGCTTCGCGCATCCGTGCCGCGCGTGCCCGCCGCGGTTGGACGCGGTTGCGGAGCTCCTTCGCCTCGTTCAGCTCTCGGAGAAACCGGGCGCGGCGACGCAGCCTCTCGCTGTCCGCGTCGAAGCGCTCGTCGCTGCGGGAGTCCTGCCCGCGCGCGGGCGGTTCGGGCTTCTTCGGCTCTGGCATACGCACACCTCCGGGCGTACTCGGGTCCTTCCCCCGATCCGGGGCAGTACGCCAGTGCGAGTGGCGGCGGCCCGTCACGGTACGGTCGAGCCATGCGGACCCACGTCGTCGACCACCCGCTGGTGGCCCACAAACTCACCACGCTGCGCGACGAGCGCACCGACTCCCCCACCTTCCGCAGGCTCGCGGACGAGCTGGTGACACTCCTCGCCTACGAGGCGACGAGGGACGTCCGCGTCGAGGAGGTCGGCGTCCGCACTCCGGTCACGGAGACGGTCGGCGTGCGGCTCTCGCACCCGCGCCCGCTGGTGGTCCCGATCATCCGCGCCGGGCTCGGGATGCTCGAGGGCATGGTCCGCCTCCTGCCCACGGCGGAGGTCGGCTTCCTCGGCATGATCCGCGACGAGGAGACCCTCCAGGCGTCGACCTACGCGAACCGGATGCCCGACGACCTCTCCGGCCGCCAGGTCTACGTGCTCGACCCGATGCTGGCGACCGGCGGCACCCTCGTCGCCGGGATCCGCGAGCTGATCCGCCGCGGTGCGGACGACGTCACCGCGATCTGCCTGCTCGCCGCGCCCGAGGGCGTCGAGGTGATGGAGCGCGAGCTGGCGGGGACGCCGGTCACCGTCGTCACCGCCTCCGTCGACGAGCACCTCAACGAGCAGGGGTTCATCGTTCCCGGCCTCGGTGACGCCGGGGACCGGATGTACGGGACCGTCGCCTGACGCCATGCGCCGCGCCGCTCAGCAGCGCGGTGAGGCGGAGGCGGTGGGCCCGGCACCGCTGAGCGCGGCGAGGGCGTCCTTCGCGTCCTTCTGCGGCGTCAGCTTCTTGAAGCCGTCGCCGAGTACCAGGTCGACCTCGTCGCCGTCGCGGTCGTCGTACTTGGTGTCGGCGCCCTCGAGCTGCGTGCCGAGGACCTCGAGCCGCGTGGTGTTCTCCGCGCCCGGGGCGGCGAGCAGGACACCCTCCGCCTTCACCTTCTTGTCGAGGCTCGCGGGCGCGTTGCCCACCTTGCCGACCTTGAAGCCGCGCTTCTCCAACTCGTCGGCGGTGGAACGGGCGAGCCCGCTGCGCTCGGTGGCGTTGAGAACGTTGACGGTGATCGACTTCGGCTTCGGCGCCGCCGCGCCCTTCCCCGGCGGAGCGGCGGGGGCGGCGGAGGAAGGGGCGCCGTTCTTCGCGGCGGCCGGCGTCGCACAGGCCCGCGAGTCGGAGTCGGAGGCCGAGGCCGGAGTGCCGTCGCCGGAGAAGACGTCGACGAGCTGGAGCGTCCCCCACCCCAGCAGTCCGGCGGCAGCCAACCCCGCGACGGTGCCGAGGACCAGCCTGCGGCGCCCACGCGGCCGGCGCATACGCGGATAGCGGTCGCCCTTGATGCGGTACTTCCCGCCCATGCCTGGGGGAGTGAGCATGCTCATATGCAGAGCGTAGTGCCGAAGACCGCGCCTGCGTACTAGATGATCAATGGCCGGAGCGCGCCGTCCCCGAAAGGCTCAACGGCGGTGCGCCGCACGGGGGTTGTGCGGTGGCCGGACTCAGTCGAGTTCGAGGACGCGGGCGTGGAGCACCTGGCGTTGCTGCAGCGCTGCCCGGACGGCCCGGTGGAGCCCGTCCTCCAGGTAGAGGTCGCCCTGCCACTTCACGACGTGCGCGAAGAGGTCGCCGTAGAAGGTGGAGTCCTCCGCGAGGAGGGTCTCCAGATCGAGCTGGCCCTTGGTGGTGACGAGCTGATCCAGGCGCACCGGGCGTGGGGCGACGTCCGCCCACTGCCGGGTGCTCTCCCGGCCGTGGTCGGGGTACGGCCGTCCGTTTCCGACTCGCTTGAAGATCACACGGAAAGCCTACCGGGCCGCGAGCGGGGGATGCAGCCTCGCGGTCGGAGTGGAACCCTCGCAAAACAGCAGTGAACGGACGGCCGTTCACCTCCGGGCGGGAAGGGGGTGACACGGGGTGCGGGTGTGCATGCGGAGCGCTCGGTCCCGGCTTGCTCCGTAGGCGTCGCGTCGGAACGGGAACGGTGGAGGTGAGCAAGGGCGTTGGTAGCGTGTGACGTCCGCCCGTGGCTGCGGTGGACATGCCGTCTCGCCGCATCCCTGATCAGGAGCACTCCGTGGTTGATCTCGCCCTCGGTCCCAGCTGGCTGGACCCGGACTATCTGATCCAGCAGTTCGGGCTGATCGGGATTCTGACGATCGTCTTCGCCGAATCCGGCCTGTTGATCGGCTTCTTCCTCCCGGGTGACTCGCTGCTCTTCACCACGGGGCTGCTCGTCGCCACCGACCAGTACCTCCACTTCCCGCTCTGGCTCGTGTGCCTGCTGATCGTCGTCGCGGCGGTCGTCGGCGACCAGGTCGGCTACCTCTTCGGACGGAAGGTCGGGCCCGCGCTCTTCAAGCGACCCGACTCGAAGCTCTTCAAGCAGGAGAACGTCGAGAAGGCGCACGTCTTCTTCGAGAAGCACGGCCCCAAGTCGCTGGTGCTCGCGCGGTTCGTGCCGGTCGTGCGGACCTTCACGCCGATCATCGCCGGTGTGAGCCGGATGCGGTACCGCTCCTTCGTCATCTTCAACATCATCGGCGGTGTGCTCTGGGGGGCGGGCGTGACGCTCCTCGGGGCGGCGCTCGGGCAGATCGAGGCGGTGCGGGAGAACATCGAGCTGATGCTCGTCGGCATCGTGCTGCTCTCGATCCTGCCGATCGTCATCGAGTACCTGCGCGCGCGCAAGGCCGGCAAGAAGGAGGCGTCAGCGGTGCCGACCGTCGATGCCGTCGAGGGCGCCGCGCCCCTGCCGCAGGAGGCCGGCGGCGCCCCGGCCGAGCCGCCTCCGCCGCACCGCAACGGGCGCGGGCGGCACGCGCGGCGCTGACGACGCAGGAGAACGCTTCGGGCCCCGGCAGCTGCCGGGGCCCGAAGCGTGTGCGACGGATCAGCGTTCGGCCGGCTCCGGTTCGGGGGCCGGGAGGGCGTCGTGCGAGCCGGTGGCCTCGGCACTCGTGGGGAGCACCTTGGCGAGCCAGTGCGAGCGCCCTGCCATGAGCGGTGCGACGATCGCGAGGATGAGGACGTACCCGGCGATGAACGGCGAGAGCCGGTCGTCGAGCCCGGCCGACGCGGCCATGGTCGCGAGGATCAGGGCGAACTCGCCGCGGGCGAGCAGGGTGGTGGCGACGTTCGCCGCCTGCTGACGACCGAAGCCGTACAGACGTCCGGCGACGAGGCCGGCGAGGACGTTCATGACGACGGTGAGCGCCACCGCGACGAGCACGGGCCAGACGACGCTCGGGAGGTCGCCCGGGTCGATGGAGAGCCCGAAGCCGAAGAAGAAGATCGCGGCGAAGGCGTCGCGCAGCGGGTGGACGAGCTCCCTGATGCGTTCCCCGGAGGCCGTATTGCCCAGCATCAGGCCGACCATGAAGGCGCCGATCGCGTCGGCGACCCCGAACTCCTCGGCGATCCCCGCGACGAGGACGGCGGCGCCGAGGAAGGAGATCACCAGCAACTCGTTGTCCTTGATGGCGAAGACGCGGCCGACGATCCGGGTGCCGAACCGCGCGAGGAGCGCCAGTACGAGGAGGAAGGCGAACGCCTTGCCGATCTGGAGCGAGGCGGCGGCGAGGTCGTCGGCGCCGGAGAGGACCGGCTGGAGGGCTGCGAGGTAGAGCGCGAGGAAGATGTCCTCGACGACGATGATGCCGAGGATCGGCTTGGTCTCCCCGTTGCCGATGCGGCCGAGGTCGACGAGCGTCTTCGTCACGATCGCCGAGGAGGAGATGCCGAGCACTCCCGCGAGGACGAGCGCCTCGGAGGTGCCCCAGCCGAGGAGGAAGCCGAAGGCGAGACCGGCGCCGACGTTGAGCGCGAGGTAGAGGCCCCCGGCAGCGGCCATCTTCCTGCCGCCGTTCTTGAGGTCGTCCATGTGGAACTCGAGACCCAGGTAGAACAGCAGCAGCACGAGGCCGAGCGCGGAGAGCATCTCCAGGTCGTGCGGGTCGTCGAGGAGGACGAAGCCGGGGGTGTTGGAGCCCAGGAGGATGCCGGCGAGGATGAAGAGCGGGATGGTGGGCAGGCCGATGCGGTTGCCGAGCCGCGCGAGGATCGCGGCGGCGACGAACGCTCCGCCCATGGCGATCAACGTGTCTGCGTGTCCCATGGGTTACCACTCCCTCTCGGCGGCGAAGCGACGTCGGTTGTCGGGGGCTGGGGCTGTAGGGGGGTGCGGCGGCAAGCGGATGTCTCCTCCGGGCGCTTCCAGGGGACGTGGAAGAACGGTTAGGTCAAGGGGATATCAAAGAAACGTTAATAGTTAGTTTACCAAAGCAGTACCTGCGTGGACGGCAGTGCGGGACGAATCACAACAAGCCGGCCGCCCAGGGGAGTTGGCGCACGGCGAGGACGGGCGTACAGGTAAAGAACCGGTGGGGTGCGCCGTTTGATTCCGGATTGCTGAATGACGCTTATGGGTGCTTTGCGTCGAGAGGGTCGAGAGTGTCCGACCCGCTCCGGTTCACCAGCCGGTCAGCAGCAGGTGGTTGAGGAGGAGCGCCAGCGCGGCCTGGGCGGCGAGCCAGCTCCGGTTGCGGTGGAGCGCGGCGCAGGCCGCGGGGAGCCAGACCATGAACGGCAGCCAGATGCGCTCCGTCTCGCCCTTGCTCATGCCCGAGGCGTCGGCGAGGAGGAGTGCGACGAGGAGCGCGGCGACCAGGAGCGTTGCGCGGTCGGCGCCGCGCGTGCGACGGGCGCGGAGCCTCGTCGCCGCGCGGGGTGCGCGCGCCAGAAGCCTCCGTACGCCCGCCGCCGCGGCCGGCCCGGTGGCGAGGACGGTGCACGCGAGATTGGCCCAGACCCAGTAGGCGTACGGGCGGGTGGCCGCGACGCCCTGGTAGTAGCGGGCCGTCAAGAGGTGGTACGCCTCCCACCAGTTGAACCCGCAGAGCGCGAAGGGCAGTGCCACGGCGCAGACCCCGGCGAGCGCGGGCGCGAGCGGCCGCGCGGAGCGTGCCAGGAGGAGCACCGCGAGCGCGGGGAGGGCGAAGAGGACGAGTCCGTATGAAAGATGGCAGAGGATGCCGAAAAGGATGCCCGAGGCTGCGGCCGTGAGGCGCGGCCTCCGAGTGCTGCCCGTGGCGGCGCGGGCCAGGAGGGCGAGCGCCCAGGCGCCGACGGCGGCGAAGTACCCGTCGGCCGAGACGCCGATCCACACGGCGGCCGGCGTGAGGACGAGGAAGGGCGCCGCGCGGCGGGCGAGCGCGTCGCTGCCGAGGGTGCGGAGGGTGCAGAGGACGGCGGCCGCGGCGGAACTCCCCACGGTGAGGCACCAGGCGGCGGCCCAGACCCCTCCGCCGAGCCCGATCCTGTCGAGGCCGACGAAGGTGAGGACGGCGCCCGGCGGGTGGCCGGCGATGTGGGCGGGCCAGTGGTCGACCGAGTCGATGAGGATGTGGTCGGTGAAGGTGCGCAGGGCCGGGAGAAGAGGGTCGAACCTGTCGGTGCCGAGGAGGTACTCGTGGCGCTGGAGGAGGCGCCCGGCCACGCCCCGCTGCCAGCCGTCGACGAGCGCGAGCGACCAGCACCACGCCGCGGAGGCCGCCCATACCGCCAACGGCAGGGCGCGCGGCCCGAGTCGGTCGGCGAGCGGCGGCCCGTAGGCGACGACGGCCGCCGCGACGAGGAGGGCGGCAGGGGTCCCCGGGCCGACGTGGGGCAGCCACTCGGCATAGAGCGGGGGCGCGTCGACGTAGAGGATCTGGCCGTGGCGCTGGATCTCGGCGCCGATGAGGGCCGCGGCGAGTACGAGGGCGGCGGCCGCTGCGACGGCGTACAGGTCGCGTGCGCCCGGGCGTGGGCGTGGGGGCGAGGTGCGCCGCGGTTGCGGGCGCTGGTCCGGGGGCGTCGTTCCTGTGGTGGTCATCTGCGGTGGGCCTCACGGGCCTCGGAGCGGGCGGGCATCGCGGTTCGGCCGGTTCAGGTGCGGCGCAGCGCGGTGAACGCACGGCCCGAGGCAGTCCACTGCTCGACGGCCGACCAGTCGGCTGCGCCTGCGTACGCATGGAGCGCACGGGGCCCGACGCGCGCCCAGGGGAAGGGCGTTCCGCAGCCGCCGCGGCCGTCGTCGAAGCGGACCAGCACGCGCTCGTCGACCTCGACGGTGGCCGTCTCCACCAGCAGCAGACCGCCGGGCGCCACGAGGCAGGCGAGGCGGGCGAGGAGCGCGGCGGCGTCGCCCGAGATACCGATGTTGCCGTCGAGGAGGAGGCCGGTGCGCCAACTCCCCTCGTACGGCAGGGAGTCGAAGACGGAGCGGTGCAGCGCGTGGGCGCCGCGGCCGGAGGCGTGGGCGACGGCTGCCTCGTTGACGTCGATGCCGAGCGCGTACGTCCCGGACGTCGAGAGGGCGCGCGCGAGGCGGCCGGGGCCGCAGCCGACGTCGAGGACGGGCCCCTCGCAGCGGCGGAGTGCACTGAGGTCCGCGGGGTCGGGGACGCCGCACCAGCGCTCGACCTCCAGCGGGAGGAGCCAGCCGTCGGAGCGTCTGAGGTAGAGGGGGCCCGTGCCGGTGCGCAGCGCGGTGGCGTAGGGGTCGGCGCTCCACGGGTGCGTCGTCGTGGGCGGGGCCGTGGTGCTCATCGGGCCGTGCCCTGGGGGGTGTTGAGGCGCGCGAGGGTGCGGGCGAAGCGGCTGTGCGGGGACTGGGTCGCGACGAAGCGCGCGTCGGCTGCGGTGTCGACGTCCCGCAGCAGGGGGAGGCGGCCGGTGCGCAGCTCGGACTCGGCGAGCCGGCGCAGTTGTTCGGCACCGGTGTGCGGGCTCGACATGGGGACGCCGAGCAGCAGGGCCGGGTCCGGGCGTGCGAGGCCGAGCGCCCAGAAGCCGCCGTCGAGCGCCGGTCCGAACCACGCGTCGTGCTGGCGCCAGGCGTCGTCGCTGAGGGCGGGGGCGAGGAGGGGCGCGGTGAGTTGCGGGGTGTCCATGCCGATCAGCAGCGCGGGCCCGGTGCAGGAGGCGAAGGCGGCGGCGATGCGTTCGTCGAGTCGGCCCTCGGACTGCGGGACGACGTCGAACAGCGGCTGGGACGGCGGGCGTTCGCTCCGGGGGGCGGGGATGCCGGGCCAGCGTCCCGGCTCTCCTTCGAGGACGAGGACGCGTCGGCGGGCGGGGACCGCGAGCGCGATGCGGAGGGTGTCGACGAGAGCGGCTCGGGCGAGCACGGCGGCCTGCTCGGGTGTGAACGGCGGGGTGAGGCGGGTCTTGACGCGGCCGGGCACGGGCTCCTTGGCGAGGACGAGGAGCGTGGTGGGGCCCGAAGGGGGAGCGTCGGGGAGGGGGTGCGCCGGCTGCGGGTCGGTCATGGGGTCGTCCTGTCCTCCGAGGTGGGGAACCGGTCGCGAGGGGCGTGCGCGGTGCGCGCCGGCGCGGGTTCGCGGAGGACGGCGCGCATGTCGCGGACGGCGTGCCAGGTGCCGCGCCAGGTGCCGGTGACCTTCGAGGCGCCGGTGCGCGGGAGGTAGGGGACGGCGCGTTCGGTGACGCGCCAGCCGGCGTCGGCGGCGCGTACCACCATCTGGAGGGGGTAACCGTTCCGCCGGTCCGTGAGGCCGAGGTCCTCCAGCGCCGTGCGGCGGGCCGCGCGCATCGGGCCGA
>NZ_AJTQ01000073.1 GCF_000262345.1 Streptomyces xiaopingdaonensis
GTCGTGGAGGCGCAGGCCGGTGCGGCGGCGGAGCAGGTGGGAGAGGGCGAGGTTCCCCGCACGGGCGTGGAGCGGCCAACTGCCGTGCCGCTGCGGCCTCCTGCGGCCGAGGACCAGGTCGGCGGTGCCCGAGGCGACGTCGGAGGCGAAGTCGGCGAGGAGGGACGGGTCGAGAGTGGCGTCGCAGTCGCAGAAGCAGACCACTTCGGCCTCGGCGGCGCGGAGCCCGGCGTGGCACGCGGCCCCGAAGCCGCGGCGCGGCTCGTGGACGACCTCGGCCCCGAGGGCGCGGGCGACCTCGGCCGACCCGTCGGTCGAGCCGTTGTCCACGACGAGCGCCCGCCACCCGGGCGGTACGCGCTCCAGCACCCAGCTCAGCGCGTCGGCCTCGTCGAGGCAGGGGAGTACGAGGTCGGCTGTGACGGGGGCGGCCTGCTGTTGTTGCTGCGTCGCAGGTGCGGGCGGCGGGACCGGGTCGCGGAGAGTCACGGGGTCACCCTAAGGGGGAAAACGGTCAAAACCGGCTACTTCGGGTGTGCCGCCGCGAGTTGTCGGTGGGTCGGCGCGCGCTGGGCGGGAGGGGTGGTCCGGGGTCGGGCGGGGCGACCCGAGGCGAGGTGTGCGCGGCGCGGGGAGGGCGATCCGGTGGGGCGGGCGGGGTGTCCGGTGCGGTGCTCGCCGGCCGGTTCGGGCTACGGCTTGCGCGGGCGGTGCGGGCGTGGGCCGAGGGCGTGCAGCGCGTCGTCGAGAGCCTGCCCGGAGAGTTCGGGGCCGGGGAGCGGGGACGCGTCCGAGGCGCGGAGACCGTCGAGGAGGAGGCGCAACTGGCGCCGCCACGCCTGAGGTTGGACCTTCGCCAGTGCGGGCACGGCGCGGCCGAGCGCGGCGAGGGCGAAGAGGAGGTCCTCGACGGTGGCGTCCGTGCGGGCGGCGCCCTGGCGCTGGGCGCGGTCGAGGAGGAGTGCGAGCGTCTCGCGGTTGTGCGTGTGGAGCTCGCGCAGGGCGTGTGCGCCGGTGAACTCCGTGGTGAGGAGTTCGTTGGCGCCGCGGTCCTCGGTGAGCCCGGCGAAGAGGCGTTCCAGGTAGGAGACGAGGCCGCGCCACGGGTCGGCGGCGGCGCGTGCGTGGACGCCGATCTCCAGGGTGTGGGTGAACGTGTCGTGGAAGACGGCTTCCACGAGGGCCGCGCGGTCGGGGAAGTGGCGGTACAGGGTCGCGTTGCCGAGGCCGGCGCGGCGGGCGATCTCGTCCAGCGGTGCGTGCAGGCCCTGTTCGGCGAAGACCTCGCGGGCCGAGGACTCGAGGGATTCTCGGTTGCGCTGCGCGTCGCGGCGCATGGGGCTCCTTCGGGGTGGGCGGGTCCGTCGCCGGGGCTCGAACTGGGGTGTCGCTGCTGGTGGTTGGGGCGGGTGGGGAGTTTTCCACAGGCGTGGAGCGGTCCCCGGTTCCGATGGTAGCGTTCCTCTCGTCGAGAAGCGTGGAGTGCTCCCCGTTTCGGGGGTGCTCCGGGCTGCTCGTTGCTTGGCTTGTCGGCTGGGTGGCTTGAGGGGGCGGAGGCTGTGGTGCCGGTGGTGGAAGTGGGCGCGGCGATGTGTGGAATGAACAGCGAAGGCGGCGCATTGTGAGCAGCATGAAGGCGATTGCACTGGAGAAGTACGGTTCCGCGGACGACCTTGAGCTCGTCGAGCTGCCGAAGCCGAAGGTCGCTCCGGCCGAGGTTCTGATCAGGGTGGAGGCCGCCGGCGTCAACCCGGTCGATTGGAAACTCGCTGCCGGCGGACTCGACTCGATGATGGAGGCCGGTTTCCCGCTCGTCCCGGGGTGGGACGTCGCCGGGGTCGTGGAGGAAGTCGGCCTGGACACCCCGGAGTTCGCCGTCGGCGACGAGGTGATGGCCTATGCCCGGAAGGACTGGGCGCAGAACGGCACCTACGCCGAGCAGGTCTCCGCACACGTGCGGATGGTGGCTCACAAGCCGGCCGCGCTGAGTTGGGAGGAGGCCGCGGGCCTGCCGCTCGCCGGCCTGACGGCGTACCAGTCCTTGCGACGTCTGGACGTCGCCTCAGGGGAGACGGTGCTCGTCCACGCCGCCTCCGGCGGTGTCGGCTCGCTCGCCACTCAGATCGCCGTCGCGCGCGGCGCGCGGGTGATCGGCACGGCGAGTGAACGTAACCACGAGTTCCTGCGGTCCCTCGGCGCCGAAGCGGTGACCTACGGCGAGGGACTGGCCGAGCGCGTCCGCGAGTTGGTGCCCGAGGGCGTGGACGCGGCGCTCGACTTCGTCGGCGACGGCGCCGTCGATGTCTCGCAAGAGGTATTGAAGCGGCCGGACAGGGTCGTGTCGATCGCCGATCCCGGCGCGGTGGGCAAGGGCGGCCACTACGTCTGGGTCAGGCCCGATGCGGACGGTCTCGCCGCGCTCGGCAACCTCGCCGGGGAGGGCAAGTTGAGCGTCAACCTCGATCGGGTCCTCCCTCTCGCCGAGGCCGGTGAGGCCTGGCGCCTCAGCCAGACGGGGCGAACCAGGGGCAAGATCGTGCTCACTGTCTGAGCGGTTGCGCGACGGGCCAGAGCGGGGCCCGGTCGTCCTGGGGTGCCTCGGGTCCGGGTGCAAGCCGCGGTGCGGATTGTGTCGGGCTTCGGCGCCTCGGGCAGTCGGCCGGCGGCTCGCGGGGCGCCGGGCCGCGGTGTGCTCGGACGCCGTGGGCGGGTGCGCGGTGGCCAGGGCCCGGGTCGTGCGGAGCTGCCGTTGGGTGACGTGACTTCGGTCGGTGCTTCGGAGGGCTGGGATGTCCTGTGCCCTCTCGGGTTTCTCGCGGTGTGGGGAAGGGGGCTCGGTTGTGGCTTCACCGGTTCTTCGAGGCGACGGGGTGCCGGGCTGTCGTCCGGTGGCACTCGGTTCTGCGGGAACTCCGTTTGCCGAACCGGACGGCGTGGAACCCGCCGTTCCGCAGATTGCATGTAACCGATCCGGCCCCTGCCGCCGCGGTGCGGCCGGGGCCAGCGGGTGGCAGCGATGAGTTCATTCATGGGGTCCGACGACTACAACGGCAGGGACCCGTTCGGCGACTTCCTGGCCCGTTTCTTCGGCGGCGCCGCGGGTCCCGGGAGGCCGTACGACTCGCGGGCGCAGGACTTCCTGAGGCTGTTGAGCGAACCTGCCAGGCAGCTCGTCTCCGACGCCGCGTCCTACGCCGCCGAGCACGGCAACAGCGACCTGGAGACCGAGCACCTGCTCAGAGCGGCACTCGCGGCGGAACCCACGCACACCATGGTCGCGCGCGCCGGCGCCGATCCGGACGCGCTCGCCGCCGAGATCGACGGTCACGCAGGGGAAGGGCCTTCCCGGACGTCGATCTCCGTGAGCCCCTCGGCGAAGCGTGCCCTCCTCGACGCGCACCAGGTGGCGCGCGCCGCAGGCTCGACGTACATCGGGCCGGAGCACGTGCTGCTGGCGCTCGCGGCCAACAAGGACTCCACCGCGGGACGCATCCTCGACGCGGCTCGCTTCGAACCGGGCAAGTCCGCGGGCGGTCCCGGAGGAGCCACCGGTTCCCAGAGTTTCGGCCAGGAGGGCGGCGGCCCGCAGGGCATGCGGGCCGGCGGCAGGGGCGGCAGCCGTACGCCCAACCTCGACAAGTTCGGGCGCGATCTCACGCAACTCGCCTCCGCGGGGGACATCGACCCCGTCATC
This sequence comes from Streptomyces xiaopingdaonensis, assembly GCF_000262345.1. GTDB lineage: Bacteria > Actinomycetota > Actinomycetes > Streptomycetales > Streptomycetaceae > Streptomyces > Streptomyces xiaopingdaonensis. The sequence goes on from NZ_AJTQ01000073.1 coordinate 3,695, forward strand.
GGCCGCGACCAGGAGATCGAGCAGACCGTCGAGGTCCTCGCGCGGCGGGGGAAGAACAACCCGGTCCTCATCGGCGAGGCCGGCGTGGGGAAGACGGCGGTCGTCGAGGGGCTCGCGCAGCGGATGACCGACGGCGACGTCCCCGAGAACCTCCTCGATCGCCGCGTCATTCAGTTGAACTTCTCCGCGCTCGTCGCCGGCACCCGTTACCGGGGCGACTTCGAGGAGCGGCTCAACGGGCTGATCGACGAGATACGGTCCCAGAGCGACGACGTGATCGTCTTCATCGACGAGCTGCACACGGTCGTCGGGGCCGGTGGCGGCGGTGAGGGCGGCGCCATGGATGCGAGCAACATCCTCAAGCCGGCGCTCGCCAGGGGCGAGCTCCACGTGATCGGTGCGACGACGCTCGACGAGTACCGCCGGCACATCGAGAAGGACGCCGCACTTGCCCGTCGCTTCCAGCCGATCATGGTGCCCGAGCCCACCACAGCCGACACCGTGGAGATCCTCCGCGGGCTGCGCGACCGGTACGAGGCCCACCACCAGGTCAGGTACACGGACGAGTCGCTCGTCGCCGCCGTCGAGATGTCGGACAGGTATCTCACGGACCGCTTCCTCCCCGACAAGGCGATCGATCTCATCGACCAGGCGGGCGCTCGGGTGCGGATGCGTACCTCGACGCAGAACAGCGACGTCCGCGCGATGCAGCGGGAGGCCGAGCAGACCCGTCGCGACAAGGACCAGGCCGTCGGCGCGGAGGAGTACGAGCGGGCTACCCAACTGCGGGACAAACTCGCCGATTTGGAACGGCAGATCGAGGAGAACAGCGACCGGAGCGAGCCGCACGACAGGATCGCCGAGGTCACCGTCGAGTCCATAGCGGAAGTGGTAGCTCGCCAGACCGGTATCCCGGTGAGCAGCCTCACCCAGGAGGAGCGCGATCGGCTGCTGGGGCTCGAGCAGCACTTGCGGGAACGCGTCATCGGTCAGGAGGAAGCGGTCACCGCCGTCTCGGACGCCGTCCTCCGCTCCCGTGCGGGGCTCGCCCCCTCGGACCGGCCCATCGGCAGCTTCCTCTTCCTCGGGCCCACGGGCGTCGGCAAGACGGAGCTGGCGAGGGCGCTCGCCGAGGCGCTCTTCGGCAGCGAGGAGAAGATGGTCCGCCTCGACATGAGCGAGTACCAGGAGCGGCACACCGTCAGCCGGCTCGTCGGGGCACCCCCCGGGTACGTCGGGCACGAGGAGGCCGGGCAACTCACCGAGACGGTGCGGCGGAACCCGTACTCGCTCCTCCTGCTCGACGAGGTGGAGAAGGCGCATCCGGACGTCTTCAACATTCTCCTCCAGGTCCTAGAGGACGGTCGGCTCACGGATGCGCAGGGCCGCACCGTCAACTTCAGCAACACCGTCATCGTGATGACGAGCAACCTCGGGTCCGAGGCGATCTCGCAGCGCGGTCCGCGCCTCGGCTTCGGCTCCGGTGGCGAAGAAGGCGAGGCACGGGAGGAGGAGGCGCGCAGGGAGCGCGTCCTGCGTCCGCTGCGTGAGCACTTCCGGCCGGAGTTCCTCAACCGGATCGACGAGATCGTCATCTTCCACCAGCTCAACGACGACCAGCTTCGCCGGATCACGGACATGATGCTCGACGAGACGAGGCAGCAACTCCGTTCCCAGGACGTCGAGATCACGTTCTCCGAGGCGGCCGTCGACTGGATCGCCCGCCACGGCTACGAACCGGCGTACGGTGCCCGTCCGCTGCGCCGCACCATTCAGCGCGAGGTCACCAACGAGCTGTCCAGGAAGCTCCTCCGTGGGGAACTCCCCTCGCACAGCGCAGTCAGGGTGGACGTCAGCGAAGGCGACCGACTCACCTTCGAGGCCCGCGAATCGGAGACGGCGGGCGCCCCCGCTTCCGGGTCGGGCTCCTCTTCCGGGGAGGGCCCGGCGTCCGGCTCCGGTACAGGGGCGATATCCGGACCGGGCGGTGGCTCGGGTGGCTCCGGGTCCGGGTCCGGCTCCGGTGCCGGGTCGGGAAGTTCCGGTTCGGGGGCCGGTGCGGCGGCTGGTTCCGAGTAACGCGCCTGCTGTGGCGGGAGGATTGGGCGCGCGGGGCGTGGCCAGGGCCCGTGGTCGTGCCTTCGGGAAACCGGCTAGGGGTAGCGGTTGCGGGTTGTGGGGGCACGGTGGCGGGTGCGGGCTCCGGCCGTGGGCTGCGGGCCCCGGTCGCCGTCATGCCGACGGCTGTGGAGCAGAGTCAGGGACAGGAGGCGTGGCCCGGCCGGGGATCGCAACCGCCGGTCATCGGCCACGGGCCACAGAGTGCCGCCGGTCACAGCGATGTGACAGGGGCGCCGTCCATAGCCACGGGTCGCAGGTACTGATCACCGGACCACGGTCACCAGTCATCGATCTGGCTACGGCCACGGGTCGAGAGGCTACGGCGTCAGCGTTGCGGGCCACGGGTGGTGGAGCACGGTCCGGGACGCCAGGAAGGTCTCGGCCCGTGGTCTCTGGCGGCTGAGCGAGGAGCAGCGGACCGCGTTCCGGAACGGAGGCGGGGGCGGACCGTACCCCCGGTTCTCCGGCTGACCCCCTCGCGGGGAAGGTCGGGGCAAGGAAGGATCGGTCGGGAGGTATTCGGTCCGGCTGTCGGTGGTTCGGGGGGAAAGATGAAGTCGCTTCTCTGGGTGGTTCTCGTTGTCGCGCTCGGTGTCAACGTCTCCACGAGCTTGGCGTTCGACGGGGTGCTGCAGGTACTTCTGAGTGTGCTGACGGGCGTCGTCACCATCGGCTGCGTCGTGGGGCTCGTCATGCTGCGCAGGCAGCGCGTTTGAGGGGCCCGGTGGGGGATCTCGTGGGACCGGGTCGTGAGCGCGTCACCTTCCGGGGTTCGGGCGCTGTGGATGGCTTGGGGGCTGGTCGGCCTCCGGCCGTCGCCGTGGGCGGGACCGTTCGGTGGCGGCTCGGCGTTGTCGGGTGGGCCCGCGCCGGGCGGTCGGCGGTTGGTGTGTCGATCGCCGTCGCTCTCCTCGTCCGCTTGGCCCGGACTTGTCGCGCCCGCACGAGCTGGGCCCGCTCAAGCGGCGTCCACGGGCGGCGACTTGCTCCGGACCTGGTTCCAACGGGCGGCGTTCGTAGGAGCTGTCTCGGCACGGGCGGCAGCATGGCGGGCATCCGCGACGATGCCCGTCATGACCGGCGTCCGGGCTGAACGAGTGGCGCGGCGCCGCGCGGGCGCGTCCGCACGGCTGATCCCGCGGGCGGCGCCCGCATTGGTTGCGGCCTGCGGCAATCCCGCGAGCGGCGTCCCACCGCGGCAGTTTTGACGGGTGTGGCGCGTGGGATGCGGCGCCGGCGGCTCGGTCGAACGAGTGTCGCGGCGCCGCACCAGCGCCGTCTACGCGGGACGGCGTCCGCACGCACTGCGGTCCACGTGCGGTTGGTGTTCCGGACTGCGTCTGCCGGCTGCCGCCCGTGCTGCGTTGCACGGACACGGGTCGCGTCCGCGGCTCCACGCGCATGCAGCGACCTGAACGAGCCCCGGAGTGCCGGGAAGGGGCCACCCGTTCACGTCCCGACGGCGCACGTCGCGAGGAGGCAGAGGTTGCCGCCCTGGGTTTGGGAGAGCCCGACTCCGGGGCTCCCCGTACCGAGTGAGCACCGTGCCAGCAGGCACAGGTTGAAGCCCTGGGCGCCGCGGTAGCCGGGTGCCGCCTGTTGCGTGCCCGGTGCGTCCGCCCGGGGGCCGGGGTGGTCCGACGCCGAGGCTGTTCCGCCTGCGAAGGAGAGGAGCGCCACGCAGGTGGTGACGGCGGTCCGGCGGAGGGTCAACGAGCGGTGCATACATGAACTCCTTCGTGTATGAGGCGACTTCGCGGAAGTGCGGCATGAGGGATTCGGCGGCGCAACCGCAGCGGATTGGCCGTGCTTCGACCCGTACGCCCAACTCGCAGGCAGAACACGCAAGTTGGAGACGCACTCCAGTCGTGCATCACCCCCTTGTGCTGAAGCGGGGGAACTTATGACCCATGTCACACGGCAATCCGCGTCACCCACCGCCGCGAATGCAGGTTGACGCAAGCGTGTGTGAGGTGTGAATGACGCCTGCACGGAAGTCTGCACGGAGTGGAGGGGTGTTGGACGTGAGGGGTTCCGAGGCGTTCTCGCAAGGGGTGGCACCGAGGAGCGACGCGGAAGCGGCGCAGTTGCCGCTCACCGCCGCCCAGCAGTCCCTCTGGTTCGCGCACCGGATCGCCCCGGAGAGCACGTCGCACACCATCGCGGAATACGTCGACGTACGCGGCGAGTTCGACCCGTCGCTCCTCGATCAGGCCGTCGCCCGGGTGACGGACGAGGTCGACGCCCTGCGCACCACCCTCACGGGGCCGGACGACGGCCGCCAACTCGTGCACCCGAGGCTCGACATCGCGGTGCCGCTCACCGATCTGTCCGGGCACCCGGCGGCCGAGGCGACCGCGCTCGACCTCATGCGAGAAGACCTCGCCATCCCTTCGGACCCCACCAGCGCCCCGGTGACCGCCACGGCCCTCTTCCGCCTGTCCCCCAGCCGCCACCTCCTCTACCTCAGGACGCACCACGCCGTCCTCGACGGCTACGGCGCCGCGCTCGTCCTCGGCCGCATCGCGGAGACCTACACCCTGCTCGCCCAAGGGTCCTCCGCGTCCGCAGTCCCCCTGCCCCTCGCCCCGTTGGTCGAGGAGGACCTCCGCTACGCCGCGTCCCCCGACCGCTCCCGCGACGCCGAGTACTGGCGCCGGCAACTCGACGGCGCCCCTGCCCCGGCCCGCCTCACCGAAGCGGCGGCGGGCCCCGCGCGCAAGGCGGTGGGGCACAACTCCTCCCTCGCGCCCGAGCGTTGGGGCCGCCTCCGCGAGGCCGCACGCGGTGCGCGCGTCGCCTGGCCGGCGCTCTTCGTCGCGGCCACCGCGCTCTACACCCACCGGATGCGCGGCGTGGAGGACGTCGTCCTCGGCATGCCGGTGACCGGCCGTCAGGGCCGCACGGCCCGGGCGACGCCCGGCATGATGTCCCAGGTCCTGCCGTTGCGCCTGCACGTCTCGCCCGGTGACACGGTGGGCGGCCTGCTGCGGCGCGTCACGGAGGGCATGCGCGGCGCGCTCCGCCACCAGCGCTATCCCGTCGAGGAACTCCGGCGCGAGCGCGGCCTGTTGCCGGGGCAGCCGCTCACGGGGCCGGCGGTGAACGTGCTCGCCTTCGACGAGGACCTGAGGTTCGGGCCGGCCTCCGGAACGCTGCACAACCTGGCACTCGGCCCGGTGGAGGACCTCACCCTCGCGGTGCACCCGCGCTCGGGGCACGGCGCCCGCGTCGATGTCCTCGCCGACGAGGCGCACCACGGGCCCACCGCGCTCGCCGGTCACCTGGAGCGCGTCCTGCACCTGACCGAGTCCCTCGCCGCCGACCCCGCACGCCGCGTCGCGTCCCTGCGGGCCGTCGCCCCGGGCGAGTCGGCCGGTGTGCTCGCCCTGGCCGCGGGGCCGCCCGTCGGGAGGGAGCCGGCCACCGTTCCCGAGGAGCTCGCGCGGCAGGCCGCGGAGACGCCGGACAAGACGGCGGTGAGCGACGGGACGCGCGCCCTCACCTTCGCCGAACTCGACGGTGCGGTAGAGGCGTTGGCGTCCGTGCTGCACGCGGAAGGCGCGGTGCGGGGGACGACGGTGGCCGTGGCGCTGCCCCGCTCCGTCGACACGGTGGTCGGCCTGCTCGCCGTGCTGCGCGCGGGCGCCGTCTACATGCCGGTGGACCCGGCCTCTCCGGTCGACCGGATCGCCCACCTCCTGCACGACGCGAGACCGGTGCTCCTCCTCTGCGAGCCCGACGGGCCCGCGGCACAGCGGGCTCCCGAGGGGACCCGGATCCGCACGGCGCCGCACCACACCGTCCACCGCGCCGGAGCGTCTACCGGCGCTCCTGACGAGCAAGCCCACATCGGACTGCGTGACGCGGCCCGCCGTGTCGGAGCGTCGAGCGATGCTCCTGACGGTCAAGCCCACGACGGGCTGCATGACGCGGCCCACCGGTCCGGAGCGTCGACCGGCGCCCCTGATGACCAAGTCCGTGCGGCGCTGCATGACGCGCCCCACCGCGCCGAAGCGCCGGCCGGCGCCGCCAACGACCAACCCCGCACGCCGCTGCCCCGCACGACCCACCGCACCGCACCGCCCCCGCAGGGGCCGACGCCGGAGGACGGCGCCTACCTCGTCCACACCTCGGGCTCGACGGGCCGGCCCAAGGGGGTGCTCGTCCCGCACCGGGCGTTGGGCAATCTGCTGGAGCACCACCGCGCGGAGTCGCACGCCGGGGCCGTGCGCGCCGAAGGGCGCCGCCTGCGCGTCGCGTTGACGGCGTCCACCGCGTTCGACGCCGCGTGGGACCCGCTGCTGTGGATGCTCGCGGGGCACGAGCTGCACCTTGTCGACGAGGCGACGAGGCGCGACCCGGAAGAGACCGTCGCGTTCCTCGAAGCGCACCGGATCGACGTGATCGAGACGACGCCGAGCTTCCTCAGGCAGCTCCTCGCCGCAGGCCTGACGCGGCCGGGCGCGCACCGGCCGAGGGTGGTGGCGCTCGGCGGCGAGCCCGTCAACGGCGAGCTGTGGCAGCGGCTTTCGGGCGAAGCCGGACTGCTCGCCTACAACTTCTACGGCCCGACGGAGGCGACCGTCGACGCGGTCACGACCAGGATCGCGGGCAGCACACCGGCGATCGGCCGACCCGTACGCGGCGCCCGCGCCCAGGTGCTGGACGCGGCGCTGCACCCGCTCCCGGTCGGCGCCGTCGGCGAGTTGTACCTCGCGGGCGAGGGCCTGGCCCGCGGTTACGCAGGACGGCCGGGGCTGACGGCCGACCGCTTCCTCGCCGACCCCTTCGGCCCGCCAGGGGCGCGGATGTACCGCACGGGCGACCTCGCGCGCTGGGGCGAGGACGGCGTGCTGGAGTTCGTCGGACGCAGCGACGACCAGGTCAAGGTCCGCGGGCACCGCGTCGAGACGGGCGAGGTCGAGTCGGCGCTCGCCGCGCTGCCGGGCGTCGCGCAGGCCGCGGTCGTCCTGCGGGGCGGTACGGAGCACGGCGAGCTCGCCGCCTACCTCGTCCCCACCGAGGACGAGCGGGGCACGGCGCTGCGCGGCGACCAACTCGCCGTGCGGGAAGCGCTGTCGGCGGCGCTGCCGGGGCACATGGTGCCCACCGCCTACGCCGCGGTCGACCGGCTGCCCCTCACCCCGAACGGCAAGCTGGACACCGCGGCGCTCCCGCCCCCGCGCGTCCCCGCGCCCCGCGAGCGCGCGCAGCCCCGGACGGCCGCGGAGGAGACCGTCGGGAGGGTGCTGGCCGGGCTCCTCGGCCTCGAAGAGGCAGGCAGGGACGACGACTTCTTCGCGCTGGGCGGCCATTCCCTCCTCGCAACGCGGCTGCTGGCGCGGTTGGCCGAGGAGACCGGCGTCCGACTGCCCGTGCGGGCCCTCTTCGCCTCGCCCACCGTCGCGGGGATCGCCGCGCTCCTTACGGCGGAGGAGACCGAACCCGGGCCGACCGCTCCCGAACGCCCCGAGCGGCTCCCGCTGTCGGCGGCGCAGCAGCGGCTGTGGCTGCTGGAGCGCATGGGGGAGGGCGGCGAGCGGTACCACGTCCCGGCCGTCGTCCGGCTCGAAGGGGAGGTCGATCCCGCCGCGCTCCAGCGGGCGTTCGCCGACCTCGTCGTGCGGCACGAGGCCCTGCGCACCGTCTACCGGGAGGACGCGGAGGGCGTCCGACAGGTGGTGCTGCCGGCCGACGAGTGCGGGGTCGCGCTCGACGTCGTCGCAGCGGTGGCCGGCCCCGAGGCGCTGCCGGTGCCGGAGTTCGACCTCGCCGCCCGGCCGCCGGTACAGGCGCTCGTCGCTCCGCTCGCCGAAGTCCCGGACACGTACGTGCTCGCGCTGACGTTCCACCACATCGCCGCCGACGGCTGGTCGATGGGCGCGCTCTTCCGCGACCTGGGCGCCGCCTACGGCGCACGCCGCGCCGGGCGCGCGCCTCAACTGCCGCCGCTGCCGGCCCAGTACGCCGACCACGCGCTCGCGGAACGCGCCCGCCTCGGCAGCAGGGAGGACCCCGACTCGCTCGCGGCGCGGCAACTCGACTACTGGGCACACGCGTTGGCCGGTGCCCCGCCGGAGCTGCCGCTCCCCTCCGACCGGCCGCGGCCGCCGCGTGCCGCGCCCCGCGGAGGCCGCGTCCCGCTCCGTCTGGACGCGGCCGTGCACCGCTCGGTCGTCGCGCTCGCCAGGGAGGCGGGCACCAGCCCGTTCATGGTGCTGCACGCCGCGCTCGCCGCCGTGCTGCACAGGCTGGGCGCCGGGGACGACCTCGTCGTCGGCACGCCGGTCGCCGGGCGCGAGGCGGAGGAGTTCCACGACGTCGTCGGGTTCTTCGTGAACACCCTCGTGCTCCGTGTCGACGCCGGCGGCGATCCGGGGTTCCGCGAACTCCTGCGCCGTACCCGGGAGGCGGACCTCGCCGCCTACGCGCACCAGGACGTGCCGTTCGAGCAGGTCGTGGAGCGGGTCGCGCCGCCGCGGTCCCTCGCGCGCCATCCGCTCTTCCAGGTGATGCTCGCGCTCAACAACACACCGCGCCAGGACGTCGGGCTGCCGGGGGTGCGGGCCGAGCCCGTCGCGGCGGAGCGGCCGACCGCCAAGTTCGACCTCACCTGGGACCTCACGGAGGAGCACGACGCGGAAGGCCGGCCGGCCGGGCTCACCGGCTCCGTCGAGTACAGCAGCGCGCTCTTCGACGAGGCGACGGCGCGCCGCTTCGCCGCCCACTTCGCCCGGCTCCTGGGCTCGGCCCTCGCCGAGCCCGAACTCCCGCTCAGCCGCCTCGCGATGCTCACGGCGCAGGAGCGCGAGGCGGCACTCGACACCGGAGGCGCGGAGGAACCGGCGGAACCGGCGCCGATGCAGAGCGTCTGCGACGTCCTGGCGACGCAGGCGGCGGTGACGCCCGCGCGTACCGCCGTCGTCGACGCGGAACGGGCGGTTCCGTTCGGCGACCTGGCGGTCGAAGTGGAGGCGGTGGCGCACCGCCTCGCCGCCGCGGGCGTGCGCAGGGGCGACCGGGTCGCCGTCGCGCTGCCCCCTTCGGCACGCCAAGTGGCCGCCGTCTTCGGGACGATGCGCGCCGGCGCCGTCCACGTGCCGCTCGACCCCTCGCACCCGCCGGAGCGGAACGCGCAGATCCTGCGCTCCTCGCGCCCCGCGGCGCTCCTCACCGAGCGCTCCTGCGCCCGCGCGCTCCCCGAGTGGCAGGCGCCCGCGCTCCACCTCGACGCCCCGCCGCCCGAGCGCACCGCCTCGGCGCCGCTCCCGCCCGAGGAGGGGCCGTGCGGCACCGACGCCGCCTACGTCCTGTACACCTCGGGTTCGACGGGCGCGCCCAAGGGCGTCGTCGTCGAGCACCGCTCGCTGGCGAACCTGCTGCGCCACCACGGGAGCCGGCTCATCGAACCGGCCGAACGCGCCCACGGCGGCCGCCCGTTGCGCGTCGCGCTCACCGCGGCGCCGACCTTCGACGCGTCCTGGGACCCGCTGCTGTGGATGGTCGCGGGCCACGAGCTGCACACGGTGGACGAGGCGACGCGGCGCGACCCCGAGGCGCTCGTCGCCTTCCTCCACGCCCGCCGCATCGACGTCGTCGAGACGACCCCCTCCCTCCTCGAACAGCTCCGCGCCTGCGGCCTCTTCGCGCCGGGGAGCCCGCGGCCGACGGTGGTGGCGCTGGGCGGCGAGCCCGTCGGCGAAGCCCTGTGGGGGGAGTTGGCCGCGCTGCGGGGGGTGTCCGTGTGGAACCTCTACGGCCCGACGGAGGCGACGGTCGACAGCACCGCGGCGCCCGTGACCCCCGGGCCGCCGCACCTCGGCCGCGCGGTCACCGGCGTGCGCGCCAGGGTCCTCGACCCGTACCTCGGCCCCGCGGCCCCCGGCGCCACGGGCGAGCTCTACCTCTCGGGCGCGGGGCTCGCGCGCGGCTACGACGGCGCGTACGGCCGGACCGCCGAGCGGTTCCTCGCCGATCCGTACGGCCCGCCCGGCGGCCGCATGTACCGCACGGGCGACCTGGTGCGCCGACTCCCGGGCGGGGAGCTGCAGTTCGTCGGCCGTGCGGACGGGCAGGTGAAGGTGCGGGGGTTCCGCGTGGAGACCGGGGAGGTCGAGGCGGCCCTCGCCGCGCACACCGGCGTACGCCGGGCGGCGGCAGCCGTGCGGGAGGCGCCGGGCGGCGGACGCCTCGTCGCGTGGGTCCTCCCGGAGGCCGGCGCCGCACCGTCGGCCGTCTCGCTCCGCTCGTTCGCCGCCTCGCGGCTGCCGGGTTACATGGTCCCGAGCCACCTCGCACTCGTCGACGAGCTCCCGCTGACGGCGCACGGCAAGACGGACTTCGCGGCGCTGCCCGAGCCCGCACCCGCCGGACCGGCAGCGGGCGAGGCGCCCCGTACGCCGCAGGAGGAGCTGGTGTGCGCGCTCTTCGCCGAGTGCCTCGGCGCCGAACACGTGGGCCGCGACGCCGACTTCTTCGCGCTCGGGGGGCACTCGCTCCTCGCGACGCGGATCGTCGACCGCGTCCGCGCCGCCTTCGGCGCCGAACTCCCCGTCCGCGCCCTCTTCGAGGACCCGACCCCGGCCGGCCTCGCACGCCGCCTCACCGGCGCGACCCGCGGACGCCCGGCTCTGCGCGCCCGTAACGAGCGCCCGGCGCACGTCCCGCTCTCCTCCGCGCAGCAGCGGCTGTGGTTCCTCAACCGCCTCCACCCCCAGGACGCCTCCTACAACCTGCCGATGGCCGTCCGGCTGCGCGGCCGCGTCGACGTCGCTGCGCTCCGTGCGGCGCTCTGCGACGTCGTGGCGCGGCACGAGAGCCTGCGCACCGTCTTCCCCGACGCGCAGGACGCACCGGGCACCCCCGTGCAGCGGGTGCTCGCCCCTGGCGACGCACGGCCCCCGCTGCCGGTCACGCGGTGCGGCCCCGGCGAGACCGCGGGGCTGCTGCGGGCCGCCGCGCGCCGGGGCTTCGCGCTGACCCACCAACCGCCCCTGCGCGCCGAGCTGTTCACCGAAGGAGAGGATTCCCACACGCTGCTGGTGGTGGTGCACCACGTCGCGGCCGACGGCTGGTCGATGGGACCGCTGGCGCAGGACCTCGCCGCCGCCTACGCAGCGCGCCGCGCGGGACGCGCCCCCGACTGGTCGCCGCTCCCCGTGCAGTACGCCGACTACGCCCTCTGGCAGCGCGAACTCCTCGGCGACCCCGCAGAACCGGAGAGCGTCCACGCCGGCCAACTCGCCTACTGGAAGCGAACGCTGGCCGACGCGCCCGCCGAACTCCCCCTGCCGTGCGACCGGCCGCGCCCGGAGGCCGCGAGCGGCGAGGGCGGCAGCGTGCCGATCCCGCTGGACGCGTCCGACGGGCGCCGGCTCGCCGCCCTCGCGAAGGAGGAGGGCGCCAGTACGTTCATGGCGCTCCACGCCCTACTCGCCGCGCTGCTCGACCGGTACGGCGCGGGAACCGACACCGTCGTCGGCAGCCCGGTCGCCGGACGCTCCGAAGAGGTGCTCGGCGGGCTCGTCGGCTTCTTCGTCAACACGCTCGTCCTCCGCCTCGGCACCGAGGGCGACCCGGACCTGCGTGCGCTCCTCGCGCGGGCGCGCCGGGCCGACCTCGCCGCCTACGCGCACCAGGAACTCCCCTTCGAGGCGCTGGTGGAGAGCCTGGCGCCGCTGCGGTCGCTCGCCCGGCACCCGCTCTTCCAGGTGATGCTCTCGCTGAACAACGCGGGTCGGCCCGAGTTGGACCTGCCGGGGCTCCACGCCTCCGTCGAGGGCGTCGACACGGCAGGCGCCAAGTTCGACCTCTCGTTCGCCTTCACCGAGGAGGCGGCGGGCGCGCTCACCGGCGTGCTGGAGTTCAGCCGCGACCTCTTCGACACGGCGACCGCTCAGCGGCTCGCCGACTCCTTCGCCGCCCTCCTGCACAGCGCGCTCGCGGAACCGGACGCCCCGCTCAGCGCGCACGAGCCGCTCGCCTCCGACGAGCGCGCGCACCTCCTCGCCCGCGGCGACGGCGGCGCGTCGGCGCCCGCCCACCCGACCGTCGTCGCCGGCTTCGCCGCGACCGCCTCCGCGCGCGCGGACGAGGTCGCCGTACGCGCCGGCGCCTCCGCCCGCACCTACGGCGAACTCGCCCGGGAGAGCGCCGCGTTGGCCCGCCTCCTCCGGGAGCGCGGCGTACGGCGCGGCGAGACCGTCGCGGTGGTGCTTCCCCGCTCGACCGCCTCGCTCACGGCGCTCCTCGGAGTCCTCACGGCCGGCGCCGTCTACGCCCCCGTCGACGACGGGCTCCCGCCCGCCCGGGTCGCCGCCGTCCTGGACGACGCGCGCCCGGCCGCCGTCGTGACCGCGGGGGCCGCGCCCGTACCGGACGGCCCCTGGCACGTCGTGGACCTCGCCGCGCCGCGGACCGAGGCCGAACTCGCGGCGCCCGCACCGCTGTTCACGGGCCCGGATCCCGGCGACGCCGCGTACGTCGTCCACACCTCCGGTTCGACGGGCAGGCCCAAGGGCGTCGTCGTCGAGCACGCCTCGCTGACGCATCTGTGGGAGCACCACAGGCGTGCGCTCTTCGCGCCCGCGTGCGCCGCGGCGGGCGGACGGCGGCTGCGCGTCGCGCTCACCGCCTCGCTCTCCTTCGACGCCTCCTGGGACCCGGTCCTGTGGATGCTGGAGGGCCACGAACTCCTCGTCGTCGACTCCGACACCAGGCGCGACCCGGCAGCCCTCGCGGCGATGGTGCGCGAGGAGCGGATCGACGTGCTGGAGACCACGCCGACCCACGCGTCGGCGCTCCTCGACGCCGGCCTGTGCGGCCCCGGCGGACACCGCCCGCTGGTGCTCGCGCTCGGCGGCGAGGCCGTGCCGTCCGCGCTGTGGCAACGCCTGCGGGACGAACCGGGGTTGACGGCGTGGAACCTCTACGGGCCGACCGAGGCGACCGTCGACACGCTCTGCCTCCCGCTGCACCGCGCCGAGCGCCCGGTGCTCGGCGAGCCCGTCGACGGGACGCGCGCGTACGTGCTCGACCGCTTCCTGCGCCCGTCCCCGCCCGGCGCCACGGGCGAGCTGTACCTCTCCGGCGGGAGCCTCGCGCGCGGCTACCTGAACCGACGGGGCGAGACCGCCGCCCGCTTCGTCGCCGACCCGTTCGCCGGAGGCGGGGCGCGGATGTACCGCACGGGCGACCTCGCCCGGTGGACGGCGGACGGGCTGGAGTTCCGCGGCCGCGCCGACGAGCAGGTGAAGGTGCGCGGGTTCCGGGTGGAGCCCGGCGAGGTCTCCGCCGTGCTGGAGCGGCTGCCGGGCGTGGCGCGGGCCGCGGTCGCGGTGCGCGACGCCTCCGGCGACGCGGGCGGGCGGCTCGTCGCGTACGTCGTCCCCGAAGACGGTGCCGCGGCGGCCCCCGAGCGCGGTGCGCTGCACGCCGCCGCGACCGGGGAACTCCCCGGCTACATGGTGCCGTCGGCCTTCGTCCTCCTCGACCGGCTGCCGCTCACCCCCAACGGGAAGCTCGACCACGCCGCGCTCCCCGAACCTGCCGACGAGCACCTCCTCCGGCAGACGGGCACGCCTCCTTCCGGCCCGCGCGAGGACCTGCTCTGCACCCTCTTCTCGGAGGTGCTGGGCGCCGAACGCGTCTGGGCGGACGACGACTTCTTCGCGCTCGGCGGGCACTCCCTCCTCGCGGCGCGGCTCCTCGCCCGCGTCGAGGGCGCCACCGGCGTGGGGCTGGGCATCCGGGCGCTCTTCGAGGCGCCGACACCCGCCGCGCTCGCCGAGGCGCTCGCCGCCGAGGAGAGCGGCGCGGCGACCCGCGGCGCCGACCTCGCCACCCTGCTGCCGCTGCGCACCCGCGGCGCCCGCCCGCCGCTCTTCTGCGTGCACCCGGCGGGCGGCCTCGCCTGGCCCTACGCCGGCTTCCTCCAACACCTCGAGGACCGCCCGGTCCACGGCCTCCAGACCCCCAACCTGCAAGGCGACCGTCCCTTCCCCGAGAGCATCGGGGAGATGGCGGCCGGCTACGTCGAGGAGCTCCGCACCGTGCGTCCGCACGGGCCCTACCACCTGCTCGGCTGGTCCTTCGGCGGCAACGTCGCGCAGGAGATGGCCGTCCAACTCCGCGAGGCGGGCGAGGAGGTGGCGCTGCTCGCCCTCCTCGACGCCTACCCGAAGGCGCCCCTCGACGGTCTGGAGGACGCCGGCCGCGGCACCGTCTTCCGCGCCCTCCTCGCCAACCTCGGCTTCGACGCGTCGGGTCGGGAGAGCGACGAGGACCTGGACGCCGCCGCGGTGCGGGACGCGCTGCGGGAGGCGGGCAGCCCGCTGGGCGCTCTGGAGCCCGGCACGATCGAGACCATGGTCGCCAACTTCGCCGCACAGGCGCGGTTGATGCGCCACCACTCGCCCCGCGTCTTCGCCGGCGACGTCCTCTTCTTCCGCGCCGCGGACGAGGACCCGTCCGGCGGCCTCAGCCCCGCGATGTGGCACCCGCACACGGAGGGCGTCCTGCGGGTGCACGACGTGCCCTGCACACATGCCCTCATGACGCACCCCGACTCCCGAGCGGTGATCGGGCCCGTCCTCGCCGAGGAACTCGGGCGGCGGTGACAGCGCCGCCCTCCACCCGTCCGTCGAGAAGAGTGAAGAGAGATGACCAACCCCTTCGACAACCCCGCCGTCCAGCACCGCGTCCTCGTCAACGACGAGGGCCAGCACTCGCTGTGGCCCGAGTTCGCCGAGATCCCCGCCGGTTGGCGGGCGGTACACGGCCCCGCCTCGCGCGAGGAGTGCCTCGCCTACGTCGACGCGCACTGGACCGACCTCACGCCGCGCAGCGCGCTGGCCTCCCGGTGAGCGGCGAGCGCGCCGGCGCCGCGATCGTCGCCGAGCGGCTGACCCGCCGCTTCGGGGGCCGCCACGCGTTGCGCGGCGTCGACCTGAGCGTCCCCGCCGGCACCGTCCTCGCCCTCCTCGGGCCCAACGGCGCCGGCAAGACCACCACCGTCCGCGTCCTCACCACGCTGCTCCGCGCCGACGGCGGACGCGCCTCGGTCGCCGGGTGCGACGTGCGCGACGAGCCGGCGGAGGTCCGTGCCCGCATCGGGGTCTCGGGCCAGTACGCGGCGGTGGACGAGCGGTTGACGGCGCGCGAGAACCTCCGCCTCGTCGCCAGGCTGTACGGGATGAGCCGCGGCGCGGCCCGCCGCCGGGCCGCGGACCTGCTGGAGCGGTTCGACCTCGGCGCGGCCGCCGACCGCCCGAGCGGCGGCTTCTCCGGCGGCATGCGCCGGCGGCTCGACCTCGCGGGGGCCCTCGCCTCCCGCCCCGCCGTCGTCTTCCTCGACGAGCCCACCACCGGACTCGACCCCCGCGGGCGCGCGGAGACCTGGCGTGCCGTCGACGAACTCGTCGCCGACGGCACGACGGTGCTCCTCACCACGCAGTACCTCCAGGAGGCCGACCACCTCGCCGACACCGTCGCCGTCCTCGACGGCGGGCGGGTCGTCGCCGACGGTACGCCGGAGCGGCTCAAGGCCGCCGTCGGCGGCGAGCGCGTCACCGTCGCCCTCGCGGACCCGTCCGCGGCCGGTGCCGCGTGCGAGGCGCTCGCCGGGCTGGGCCCGTACGCGCCCGGTGCCGACGCGCGCGCCGGCACCGTCACCGTCCCGACGGACCGCGGCACGCGGGGACTTCGGGACGCGCTCGACGCGCTGGAGGCGGCGCGCGTGGAGGTGCGCGACGCGGCGCTGGCGCCACCCACCCTCGACGACGTCTTCCTCACGCTGACGGGACGGGCGCAGGCGCGGGGCGCTCCGTCGGACGAGGGCCGCACGCGGCCGCACGCACGCCGGCGCAGCGGAGCGCCCGCATGACGGCGCTGAGCCTCGCCCCGCGCGCCGCCTCCGGGCCGCTGCGCACCGTGCGCGACGGGCTCGTCGTCGCCGAGCGGAACCTGGTCAACCTGCGGCGCACCCCGGGCGCCCTGATCGCGGCGCTGGTGCAGCCGTTGATGTTCGTGCTGCTCCTCGCCTACGTCTTCGGCGGCAGCCTCGGCGGCGACGAGTACCGCTCCTTCCTCATGGGCGGCATCTTCGCGCAGGCCGTCACCTTCAACGCCTCCTTCACCGCGGTCGGGCTCGCGGCCGACATGGACGGGGGGATGGTCGACCGCTTCCGGGCGCTGCCCATGCCGCGCGGCTCCGTCATCCTCGGCCGGACCCTCTCCGACCTGACGATGAGCGCCGTCACCCTCACCGTGACGTCCCTGTGCGGGCTCCTCATCGGCTGGCGGGTGGAGGGCGGGTTGGCGGGGGCGCTCGGCGCCTATCTGCTGGTGCTGCTCTTCGCCTTCGCCATGTCCTGGGTCGGCGCGACGATCGGGCTGACGGCGCGGAGCACCGAGGTCGCCCAGAGCGCGGGGCTCGTCTGGCTCTTCCCCGTCACCTTCGTCTCCGGGGCCTTCGTCGCCGTCGACTCGCTGCCGGGCCCGCTCGCCGCCGTCGCGGAGTGGAACCCCGTCACCGCGACCGCGACGGCGGCACGCGCCCTCCTCAGCAACGAAGCCCCCGCCGCACTACCCGCCTCGACGTCCTGGCCGGCCCAGCACGCCACCGGGTACGCCGTCGCGTGCGCCCTCGCGGTCGTCGCCGTCTTCATGCCGCTCGCGGTGGGCCGCTACCGACGCATCGCGCGCGGCTGACGGCGCCGGGGCCGCGCCGGATCGTCGGGCGCCGGGGGCGCGTTGGCGCGGGACGGTCGCCGCGCCGGCGGCGTTCGGCAACGTGCGGGGCGTTGGCGGGGAAAGCAACGGCAAGGAGATCGAGAGCTCGGTCAGGAAGGCGGAGAACCGGGAGGGCTTCGTCGAGAACCCGACGAACACCGCCTGGCACGCGAGCGGCGAGGAGTACGACGTCATCGTCCGCAACCTCAGCCAGGACGACGACGGCGTCCAGACGTACGGCTCCGCCGAGTACGACGGCGTCACCTACGGCATCCGGATCTTCGAGCGCACCGACGAGGGCGGGAACGCGAAGGAGGACGGCTCCGCCGCCAGGTTCGAGCACTTCTCCCGACGTTCGGCCGGGCCGCGCCCGCCGCGGCCACGTGCTGGGGCTGAGCAGGTGCGGGTTCTTTCCTGCGCTGCCATGGGAAGAGTGATGCGTCCGTACTGGGGCCACGTCGTCGTCGCGGCGCTCGTTGTCGCCCGGAGCCAGAAGTGGCGCTGCCGCTCGTCGCCGCCCCGTTCATGGCTGTGTTCGCGTACGCCTCGTTCCGAGTACCAGTCCGGTGCGGAGCGGTGAACCGTGACGGGCGTACCTACTGCCGCCCACGGGATCCTGATGGGTTGCCGTAGGCGGCAACACCGCCGGCAGAAGCTCGAGTCGATCGTGCTCCGCAGTAGAGCGGGCGATCTTCGACGCGATCCTCGCGGTCGGGGCCATCTCTCGGCGATTGCTGCTGTAGTCGTCCCCGTGGCGACAGGCGCGTGAGGGCGGCCGTACGGAAGTAGGCGAACGCTTCCGTACAGCACTGTGCCCCTCCCGGCCGGCCCTCGGTTTCATCGTCCGGGACGGTCGCCACACCGCAACACCGTGCTGCTCCTCCTCGGCGCCCCGACGCCGTCGTGGACGCCGATCGTGGAGTGCGGTGCACCAGGACGGACCACCGGCTCGTCGCCGCCCTCCCGGCGGACGGGAGCGCTCACTCCGCGGTGGTCCGCTCGATCCAGTCGCGGTGGGCGGTCAGGTCGGTGTAGATGCCCGGTCCTGTGGCGCACTTCGGGTCGGCGTCGCCGTCGCGGCTGGTCGCCCCGATCAGTTCCCAGTCGCCGGGGCGGCCCTTGATCTGCGGTCCGCCGGAGTCGAGGATGCACGCCTGCGCGTTCTCGGTGGGGCTGTCGGTGCACAGCTCGTTCTTCGCCTCGTAGTCCTCGCTGCACCGTTCGTCGGGGACGATCCGGGTGTCCAGCTCCTGGAGGCGCATCGGCGGCTTCGGGCATTCGCTGCCGTCCTCGCAGGTCATTCCCCAGCCGAGGATGCGCGTTCCGGTACCCGTCGGCCCGGAATCGGCGGCCAGCCGGATGGGCTCCGCGTCCACGGGGCGGTCCAGCTTCATGACGGCCACGTCGTTGCGGAACGGCTCGTAGGAGAAGTCCGGGTGCGCGACGACCTCGGTGACCTTCGCCTCGGCACCCTTCGTGCGATCGTGGTCGCCGACCCGCACGGAGAGGTCCTCCGGCTCGACGTCCACCGTGCAGTGCCCGGCGGTCACGATCCAGTCCTGTTCGATCAGGGAGGCCCCGCAGTAGTGCTGGCCGTCCTTCTGCACGCTCGCCATGAACGGGTACGGCGAGGTGGCGTCGTGTCCACCGATGATCGCCGACGCCGACGGTGCCACCGCCATGGTGAGCGTGATCGCCCCCGCCACCGCGCACACTGCTGCCCTGCCGCGCTTGCTCATCCGTCCTCCTGCGTCTCGTCCGTGTTTCGGTCACGGCCCGAAGCGGGCCGTGGGAGGGACCGGCCTGGACCGATCCCGTCCGCTACGGGCCGCTCGGCGCCCGCACGCACAGCACCGCTGTCCCTCGCCCGCGTCCTCTCGAACTCCCGGAAAAGGACGCCCACTTCGGACCCGGTCCGACCCGGCGCCGTCGATCCTGTACCGGTCGGCACCCTCGGCACATCGCTCTCTCCGCTTGGACGCACTGCCCGAAAGTCGTACGGCGAGCCGGCCGCGTCGTGCCGCGGGCTGACGGGGCGACGCCGCCGGTCGCGGGCGACTGCGACGGGTGGCGCCGAGGGACGCGTCGCTGCCGGCGGGGCACACCGGCAGCGGCGGATACCGTGTGCAGGCGATATTGCCCGTACGCGGTCTAGGTGGTGGCGTGAGTGACGGTCACGGTGGTCCTGCTCGACGACGAGGAGCTGGTGCGCAGGGGCCTCCGGTTGATCCTCCACGCCGAGCCGGACATCGAGGTCGTCGCCGAGGGCGAGGACGGCTCGGTGGCGGCCGAACTCGTGGACGAGCACCGCCCGGACGTGGTGCTCACCGACATCCAGATGCCCCGCGTCGGCGGCCTGGAGGTCGCCCGGCAGCTCGCCGCACTGTCAGAGCCCCCCGCCGTCGCGGTGCTCACCAGCTTCGACGTCGACGAGTACGTCCACGCCGCGCTCCGGCACGGCGCAGCGGGGTTCCTGCTCAAGGACGCCTCGCCGCGCGAGCTGGCCGACGCGGTACGGGTCCTCGCACGCGGCGAGGCGATGCTCTCACCGCGCATCACCACCAGGCTGCTGGCCGCCTTCGCCGCGGGCGGAGCCGTCCGGCAAGCGCGAGCCCGGACGGCGGAGTTGACCGCTCGCGAGCGCGAGGTCGCCGTGGCGGTAGCCCGCGGCCGCAGCAACTCGGAGATCGCCACGGACCTGTCCGTGAGCCAGTCCACGGTCAAGGTCCATCTCACCCGGATCATGACCAAGCTCGACGCCGCCAACCGCACACAGGTCGCGCTCGTCGCCCACGACGCCGGGCTGGCCTGAAGCCCCGGAAGCCGGACGGCCCGTCCGTCGGCACGAGCCGTACGCCGCTTCCGACTCGGTGCCCCGTCCGCCCGCCGGCCCCGAGCTGCTTGCCTCGGCGGGGGCAG
>NZ_AJTQ01000074.1 GCF_000262345.1 Streptomyces xiaopingdaonensis
GGGCGCCGACGCGGGCAGCGCGGCATCGACCCGGAAGCCGCCGTGATCGGTGCGCCCGGACTCGACGGTGCCTCCGGCCAGCCGGACCCGCTCCGTCAGACCGATCAGCCCGTGCCCACCGCTCGGCAGCAGCGGCCCACCGTCGGCAGCCGGTTCGAGGGACTTCCCGGCCGGGCCGTTGACGACCCGTACCCGCACGGTCCGCGGCTCGTATGCGAGGTGTATCTCCGTCGCGGCGCCCGGGGCGTGCTTGTGCACGTTGGTCAGCGCCTCCTGCACGACCCGGTGCGCAGCACGCTCGACCGGCTCCGCCAGCGGCCGCGGCGCGCCCTCGACGAGCATGGTGACGGGCAGCCCGGCCGTCCGGGAGCTGTCGGCCAGCTCGCCGACGCGGTCGACGACCGCGCCGGCGGTGGACCGCCGCTCTGCCGGGGCAGCAGGAACCCGCGCCGGGTCCGCTGACGCGTTCTGCGCCGAGTCGCTTCCCGCAGCGGCCGGCGGCTCCTCGCCTTCGCCGGCCGGGTCGTTCCGCAACAGCCCCAGCATCTCGCGGAGTTCGGTGAGCGCACGCCGACCGGCCGTCTGGATGGTCTCCGCGGCCTCGCCCGTCATCTCCGGATCGTGCGCGACGGCGGTGAGCACGTTGGCGTGCACGACGATCAGGCTCACCTGGTGGGAGACCACGTCGTGCATCTCCCCTGCGATGCGCCGGCGTTCCTGTTCCCGCGCGGCCTCGGCCACGAGCCGCTGTTCCCGCTCGGCACGCTCCGCCCGTTCGACGAGACCGGCGACGACGGCGCGCCGTTGGCCCACGTAGAGCCCCAACAGCAGCGGCACCAGGCAGGAGAAGACGAAGTTCACCGCGAACCAGAGCGCCACTGTTCGGAAGTCGGACCACACCGCCGCGCTCCAGGGCGCGAGGACCACCAGCCCGACACCGGCCGACGCCCAAGCCGTCCGGCGGCTGTGCGGACCGCGATAGGCGCCCACCGCGTAGTAGGCGAAGGGTGCGACAAGAGCCGAGGCCTGGAGGAGCTTGGCGAGCAGCCCGGCGGCGAGCACCAGTTCGGGGGCCCGCCGCCGGGCGAGCAGCGGCAGCGCGCTCACCGCGGCGATCAGCACGTTCGCCCAGGGAGTGGCCGGTCCCGCGTAGGGGTTCTGGAGGCTGTTCCCCACCGCGAGCACCAACGCGACCCCCGCCAGCACCCAATCCACGGCGTGCGGCGGCAGCAGGGGCGAGCGCGATACGGGCCGCGCCGGGACGCTCGGCGCCGCGTCTCCGCGGCCGGAGGGCAGGAGTGCCCAGAAGCGCAGCGTGTGCCCGAACCGGCGGGCGCGACTGGTGGTACTCACGCGGCGAGGATAAGAGGCGGCCGGACCGGAGCCAGGCGGAGGCCGGCCGCCCCGTCGGATCGGCGGGCCGCCGAACTCCCTTCCCGCACGCTCGCGTTCCTGCCCACGGGGACCCGGCGCAGCCACGAACCACGCAGGGCCCCACCGCCGAAGCGATGGGGCCCTGCGTTCAGCCCGGTGAGGCTGGGCGGAGGATACGAGATTCGAACTCGTGAGGGGTTGCCCCCAACACGCTTTCCAAGCGTGCGCCCTAGGCCACTAGGCGAATCCTCCGCCGGAGACTCTACACAACGAGTCCAGTGCTCGCGAACTCGTCTCCCGGCCGAGGGATCAGGTACTGTTGGCGCAGCCCCTCACGTGGCGCTATCTGACTGAACTCCCCCAGGGCCGGAAGGCAGCAAGGGTAGGTCGGCTCTGGCGGGTGCGTGGGGGGCGTTGACTTGTCCGTGCGCGCCGGGGCGGCCCCGTGCGGGGTGCGTCTCGTGGTGCGGGAGGCCGGTGAGGTCCCCGATCCGCCTGTGACCGACGCCACTTGTCGGCGGTCACCTATATCGTCGGTGTTGTGTCGTCGCTCGCTCTGTACCGCAGGTATCGCCCCGAGACCTTCGCCGAGGTCATCGGGCAAGAACACGTGACGGAGCCGCTCCAGCAGGCTCTGCGGAACAACCGCGTCAACCACGCGTACCTCTTCAGCGGTCCGCGCGGCTGCGGGAAGACGACGAGCGCGCGCATCCTCGCCCGCTGCCTCAACTGCGAGCAGGGGCCCACCCCGTCGCCGTGCGGTGAGTGCCGCTCCTGCCTCGACCTCGCGCGCAACGGCCCCGGCTCGATCGACGTGATCGAGATCGACGCCGCTTCGCACGGCGGCGTGGACGACGCCCGGGAGCTGCGCGAGAAGGCGTTCTTCGGGCCCGCGTCGAGCCGGTACAAGATCTACATCGTCGACGAGGCGCACATGGTGACGTCGGCGGGCTTCAACGCGCTGCTGAAGGTGGTCGAAGAGCCGCCGGAGCACCTGAAGTTCATCTTCGCGACCACCGAGCCGGAGAAGGTCATCGGCACCATCCGGTCGCGTACCCACCACTACCCGTTCCGCCTCGTCCCGCCGGGCACGCTCCGCGAGTACCTCGCCGAGGTCTGTCGGCGCGAGGAGATCGCCGTCGACGAGGCCGTGCTCCCGCTCGCGGTCCGAGCCGGCGCCGGCTCGGTCCGGGATTCGATGTCCGTGATGGACCAACTCCTCGCCGGCGCGGGCGAGGAGGGTGTGACATACGCCATGGCGACGGCGCTCCTCGGATACACCGACAGCTCCCTCCTCGACTCGGTGGTCGACGCCTTCGCGGCCGGCGACGGTGCGGCGGCCTTCGAGGTCGTCGAGCAGGTGGTCGAGGGCGGGCACGACCCGCGTCGGTTCGTCGCCGATCTGCTGGAGCGGCTGCGGGATCTGGTGATCCTCGCCTCGGTGCCCGAGGCGGGGGAGAAGGGCCTGATCGACGCGCCTCCCGAGGTCGCCGAGCGGATGCAGGCGCAGGCGTCGGTCTTCGGACAGGCCGAGCTGAGCCGCGCCGCCGATCTCGTCAACTCCGGGCTCACGGAGATGCGGGGCGCCACCTCGCCGCGGTTGCAGCTGGAACTGATCTGCGCCCGGGTGCTGCTGCCCGCGGCGTACGGGGACGAGCGCTCGGTGCAGGCGAGGCTCGACCGCCTCGAGCGCGGGGCGGCCCTCGGCGCCGCGGCGGGCGCTCCGGCTCCGCCGCCGGGTGGTGCGGCGCCGGCTGCTCCCACTCCGGCCGCCCCGGCTCCGGACGCTCAGGCGCCCGAGGCGGCGTCCGCGCCTCCTCCACCGGCGCCGGCTCCCCAACCGTCCCCGCCCGCACCCGAGTCGGCTCCGGCCGGGCCCGCAGGCGCGGCCGGGGCGGAGCAGGGCAGGCGTCCGGGTGCCTGGCCCACGGCGGCGCCCGGCGGCGGCCGCAGGCCGGGTGCCTGGCCCGGCGGTACGGGCCCGGGCGAACGCCAGGGAGCCGGACAGCCGGGCACGGCACCCGGAAGGTCCGCGCCGCCGCAGGCCCCCGCGCCGTCGCAGCCCTCCCCCACGCCGCAGGCGGGTGGTCCGGCGGGCGGCGGTCCCGCCGGCGACCCCTCGGCGGGGGCAGCGCAGGTGCGGCAGGCATGGCCGAACGTTCTGGAGGCGGTGAAGAACCGCCGCCGCTTCACCTGGATTCTGCTCAGCCAGAACGCCAACATCGTCGGCTTCGACGGGACGACGCTCCAGATCGGATTCCCCAACTCCGGTGCGAGGGACAGCTTCACCGGCGGCGGGAGCGACGAGGTACTGCGCCAGGCCCTCGGCGACGCGCTCGGCGTGCAGTGGAAGGTGGAAGCGGTCGTCGACCCGGGAGGCGGGTCCGGCGGCGCGCAGGGCGGCGGCCAGCCCGGTCCCCAGGGCGGCGGCCGTCCGCGGGCACCGTCCGGTGGCTTCGGCGGCCCGGCAGCGGCGCCCGCGTCCCAGCCCGCCGGAGGGTTCGGCGGCCCGTCGGCTTCCCCGGGCCCGGCGGCACCGCCGGCGTCCGGCGGTGCCCCGCCTCCGGAGGGCGCAGCGTCCGGCTCCGGAACGGGGCAGGCGACGGCGGCGCGGTCGGCGCCCCCCGCGCAGGCGCGCGCTCCCGAACCGGAACCGGAGCCGGAGGAGGAGCCACCGCCTTCGGCGTATGTCGACCCCGCGGACGACATGCCCACGGCGGACGACCCCGACCTCGACGAAACCGCCCTCTCCGGCCACGACTTGATCATCAAGCAACTCGGCGCAACGGTGATCGAGGAGTACCAGCACGAGTAACCGCGGCGCCCCCGCCCCCGTCCACCGCTCCGCGGCCGGAGTCAACCGGTGAGTGGCGGACCCCGGCTCGCCCCGGCGTCCCGGCGGTGCAGCACGTAGGGTCGGGGCTGTCGGTGCGTCTTCGGCCCGGGTGTGACGGGCGGGGCGTACCGGTCATGCAGACCTCGACCGTCGAGTGCCCAGGAGCGTTTCGTGATTCCCGGTGGTGGCCAGCCCGACATGCAGCAGTTGCTGCAGCAGGCGCAGAAGATGCAGCAGGATCTCGCAGCGGCTCAGCAGGAGCTCGGCGAGACCCCGGTCGAGGGGTCGGCGGGCGGTGGGCTCGTCAAGGCGACCGTGACCGGCTCCGGCGAGCTGACGGGGCTGGTGATCGACCCGAAGGCGGTCGACCCGGAGGACACCGAGACCCTCGCCGACCTCGTCGTCGCGGCGGTCCGGGACGCCAACTCCGCGGCGCAGGAACTCCAGCAGGAGAAGCTCGGCCCGCTCGCGCAGGGCCTCGGCGGCGGCGGGCTGCCCGGGCTGCCCTTCTGAGGGTCCTCCGGCCCGCGGCGGCGGCCGCGGGCCCCGGGTCGTCGCGGCAGGCGGCAACCAGTGTGACAAGGCAGGATTTCGGAGAGCGGAGCTTCCGTGTACGAAGGCGTGGTGCAGGACCTGATCGACGAGTTGGGCAGGCTGCCCGGCGTCGGTCCCAAGAGCGCGCAGCGGATCGCCTTCCACGTCCTCCAGGCGGAGCCGGCGGACGTGCGCCGGCTCGCGCAGGCGCTCACCGAGGTCAAGGAGAAGGTCAGGTTCTGCACCGTGTGCGGCAACGTCGCGCAGGAGGAACAGTGCAGGGTCTGCCTCGACCAGCGCCGGGACCCTTCGGTGATCTGCGTCGTCGAGGAGCCGAAGGACGTCGTGGCGATCGAACGGACCCGCGAGTTCCGCGGCAGGTACCACGTGTTGGGCGGGGCGATCAGCCCGATCGACGGCGTCGGCCCGGACGACCTGCGCATACGGGAGCTGATGGCGAGGCTCGCCGACGGAGCCGTCAAGGAGCTGATCCTCGCCACCGATCCGAACCTCGAAGGTGAGGCGACGGCGACCTATCTGGCGCGTATGGTCTCGGCCATGGGTCTCAAGGTGACGCGGCTGGCGAGCGGCCTGCCCGTCGGGGGCGACCTGGAGTACGCCGACGAAGTCACGCTGGGACGAGCCTTCGAGGGGAGAAGGTTGCTCGATGTCTGACGCCACGCTGAACTCGATCACCGCCGAGCCCGACGACTTCGCGGTGCAGATCCGCGACCAGGTGGAGGGCTTCCTCGTCTCCGTCACCGAGGTGGCCAAGGGGGACGAGCCGGCGAGCGCCGTCCCGTACCTCCTGCTCAGCGTCTCCCAACTCCTCCTCGCAGGCGGCAGGTTGGGAGCGCACGAGGACTTCGTCCCGGACGAGCGGTACGAGCCGGACGTCGGCCCCGAGCCGGACGTCGACGAGCTGCGGGAGCGGCTCCCGGCG
>NZ_AJTQ01000075.1 GCF_000262345.1 Streptomyces xiaopingdaonensis
TGCTCGACCCGATCGACGTCTACTCCGAGGTCTTCGACCCGTACGAGCCGCGGACCGCGCCCGTCCCCTGCCGCATCTCGGACGACCTCGCCGACGCGGTAGCGGCGCTGCGGCACGGCATGGCCCACTACGACACGGGCCGGGTCAGCGAGGCGCTGTGGTGGTGGCAGTTCTCCTACCTCACCAACTGGGGTCCGACGGTGTCGGCTTCGCTCCGGGCCCTCCAGTCGCTCGTCGCGCACGTGCGGCAGGACACCCCGCTGGGCGATCTCCAAGGCCTCGACACGGACAGCGGCGCGGCGTCGGACGACGGCGCCCTGGAGGCGGAGGCCGGCGCGGTGATGGCGGCGGAGATCGGCGAGCCCCTCGGGATGCGCGGGGAGCGTTGAGCACCCGGCAACTTCCCGCCTCCGTACGGCGGTTGCCGAGCCCGCCGCCCCGGTGCGTGACACACCGCTACAGCCGCGCACGTACCGTCGTGTGAGGTGTCTAACGATCCGCCGCGGCCCCCGTGTGCACGGGCCGGGAGCGGGAATGCGCGGCTTTGGACGAGCGGGTGACGGGCGCCCGCTCGTTAGACTGAGCCGATCGTCGGGTCCCGGCCAAAGGACCCAGAACGACTGATTCGAGGAGCGAGCACACGTGGGCCTTGTCGTGCAGAAGTACGGCGGCTCCTCCGTTGCCGATGCCGCGGGCATCAAGCGTGTCGCCAAGCGGATCGTCGATGCCAAGAAGCGCGGCCACCAGGTCGTCGTCGTGGTGTCGGCGATGGGTGACAGCACGGACGAGCTGATCGATCTTGCCTCGGAGGTATCGCCGGTCGCCTCCGGACGCGAGTTCGACATGCTGCTGACCGCCGGAGAGCGGATCTCCATGGCGCTGCTGGCCATGGCGATCAAAGCCCTCGGCAGCGAGGCGCAGTCGTTCACCGGCAGCCAGGCGGGACTGATCACCGACTCCGTGCACAACAAGGCGCGGATCATCGACGTCACCCCCGGCCGCATCCAGAGTTCCGTCGACGAGGGCAACATCGCGATCGTCGCCGGCTTCCAGGGCGTCTCGCAGGACAGCAAGGACATCACCACGCTGGGCCGCGGCGGGAGCGACACCACGGCCGTCGCGCTCGCCGCCGCGCTCGACGCGGAGGTCTGCGAGATCTACACCGACGTCGACGGCGTCTTCACCGCGGACCCGCGCGTCGTGCAGTCCGCGAGGAAGATCGACTGGATCTCCTTCGAGGACATGCTGGAGCTCGCGAGCTCCGGCTCCAAGGTGCTGCTGCACCGGTGCGTCGAGTACGCACGCCGCTACAACATCCCGATCCACGTGCGGTCCTCGTTCTCCGGCCTGGAGGGCACCTGGGTCAGCAACGAGGACCCTCGGCGTGCGCGAGGAAGCGCCGGCGAGAAGAGTCAGCAAGGGGAGCAATCGATGGAGCAGGCGCTGATCTCGGGTGTCGCCCATGACACGTCCGAAGCCAAGGTCACGGTCGTCGGCGTCCCGGACAAGCCGGGCGAGGCCGCCGCGATCTTCCGCGTCATCGCGGACTCGCAGGTCAACATCGACATGGTGGTGCAGAACGTCTCGGCGGCTTCGACAGGGCTCACCGACATCTCGTTCACGCTCCCCAAGAGCGAGGGCAAGAAGGCGATCTCGGCGCTGGAGCGGGCGCAGGGCACCATCGGCTACGACTCCCTCCGCTACGACGACCAGATCGCCAAGATCTCCCTCGTCGGCGCCGGAATGAAGACCAACCCCGGCGTCACGGCGACGTTCTTCGACGCGCTCTCCAACGCGGGCGTCAACATCGAGCTCATCTCCACCTCGGAGATCCGCATCTCGGTCGTCACCCGCGAGGAGCTCGTCGACGAGGCGGTGCGCGCGGTGCACTCGGCCTTCGGCCTCGACAGCGCCGGCGACGAGGCGGTCGTCTACGGCGGCACCGGCCGCTGACCCCGGCCACCTTCAAAACCCCGGTCACTGGCCAACGCCCTTCCACTGCGTGAGAATTCGCTCTTCGTCCTGCTGCAACCGGCGGCTGGACGGGGGGCGTCTTCGCTTCCATGGCCGGAGGCCCGGGGGACGTGTCCGAGCAGCCGTGGAGGACGGGGCATTGAGGATGAGTGGTGCGGATGCGGGCGACCGTCGTGAGAGCGAGCACGCTGTCCCGCGCGTACAACCCTGACGGGGGGCGGCGTGTCCAACAGGCGTGGCAGAGGTACTCGGAATGGCAACGGCACTCGGGCGCCCCGGTACGCGGACCGGCGGTGTGCCCGTGATCGCCCCCTGGTCTTCGGCTGGTCGCACCGCTGCGCCCGCACGCTCCGCAGAGACTGACGACGCGATGACAGCCGGCACCACCGTCGACCACCTCACCGAGACCTACCGCACCCACTACAAGTCCCTGCTCGGCCTCGCGGCCCTCCTCCTCGACGACACCGCCTCGTGCGAGGACGTCGTCCAAGAGGCGTTCATCCGCGTCCACTCGGCACGCAAGCGGGTGCGCGATCCGGAGAAGACTCTCGCCTACCTGCGGCAGACGGTCGTCAACCTCTCCCGCTCCGCGCTCCGTCGCCGCATCATCGGGCTGAAGCTGCTCTCGAAGCCCATGCCGGACATGGCGAGCGCCGAGGAGGGCGCGTACGAGCGGCTCGAGCGGGACGACCTGATCAACGCGATGCGGGGTCTGCAACGCCGGCAGCGCGAGGTGCTCGTGCTGCGCTACTTCGCGGACATGACCGAGGCGCAGGTCGCCGAGGTGCTCGGCCTCTCGCTGGGGTCCGTGAAGGCGTACGGTTCGCGCGGCATCGCGGCGTTGCGCGTCGCCATGGAGGCAGCGTCATGAGTGATCTCCACGGGCGTCCCGGGGCACCGGACGAGGACCCGAGGGGCGTGGACGGCGGCGAGGAGACGCCGCAGCGCGGCGGCGGGTTCGAGCCGGACGGCCTCGACGAGGACGCGCTGCGGAGCCTCTTCCACGGCAGCGTCGCCGACCTGGAGCCCTCGCCCGACGCACTGGAACGGCTCCACCACGCCGTGCCGGTACGCCGGGCGCGACGCAGGCAGGCGCTGGTCGGCGCGGGCGCGCTCGCGGTCGTCGCAGCCGTCGGCATCCCGGTGTTCCTCTTCGGCGGCGTCCTCCCCGACGACGACCGCGACTCGGTCACCGCGCACGAGACGCAGGGCCAGACGCAGGGCCCGGCGGCCGGGGCAGGCGAGAGCAGCCGCGGCACCGAGGGCAGTGAGGACAGCGGCGAGTCCGCCGGCGGCCGCCACAGCGAGGGGCAGGGCCCGAGCGGCGAGCGGCAGGACACGGAGGGCGCCGACCGCGGAGCCGACCCCAGCGACACCCTCGTCGGCAGCGCCCCGAGCTGCGGACGCGAGCAACTCGGCGCCGGCTCGGGGGATTCGGGCGAACCGGACGAGCAGGGCAGGGTCTACGGCAGCTTCCGCGTCACCAACACCTCGGGCGAGGCGTGCAGCGTCCAGGGCGAGGGCGTCGTGGGCGCCGCGATGCAGGGCACCTCGACGCGCAAGCCCGTGCGGATCGTCGACCACACCCCGGGAGACCCGGCCGCCGGGCTCCCCGATCCGGCGAGCGAGGCGGACGAGCTCGTCCTCGAACCGGGCGCCGCGTACCTCGTCAGGTTCGCCTGGGTCCCCGACTCGGCCACCTGCAAGGACAGCAGCGCCCCGCCGGGCGGCGAAGGCCCCGGCGCGGTCGCCGGCGACGGAACCGGCGAGGAGAGCGACGACGAGGGGGACGAGGGCAAGGACGACGACGGCGGCGAGGGCGGCTCCGGCGGCCCGGAGGAGGACCCGCTCGTCGTCATCAGCCACACCCCCGACGGCGGCACACCGCAGGCGGCCGACACCGCGGTGAAGAGCTCCTGCCCGGGGACCGTCTACCGCACGGGGGTGCTCCCCGCGGGGTGAGCGGCCCACCGGGGTCCTGCGCGAACGTCTCCTCGCGGGACCGGAGTTGCGCGGTTGTGCCCCCGGAGCTGACCACTCGACGTGCGCGGTACGGCGGGGCTCGGCGGCCGGGGGAGCGGATCGATGGATTCCGCGCGGAAGAGCTTGTCGACGCCCTGACCGCCGGGGACGGGAGCGTCCCCGCCCGACGGTGCGAGTGGACCCCATGCCCGACGGGCCCGGCGGACTGCCGGTTCGGTCCGCCCGCAAACGCCCGAGCGCATCAACTGATCGACCGCGCCCGGGAAGCCGAGCCGACGCCGGCCCGGAGCGCCGCGCGCCGTCGGAACCTCCCCGCCGGAACGTGCCGATTGTCCCCCGCGTACCGTGGGCTTCGTGTACCGGTTCCTGCTGACCCCGCGGTGGTGGGGGATCAACATCTTCGCCGTACTGGCGATCCCGGTCTGCCTCTTCATGGGGAGCTGGCAGCTGAGCCGCTTCGACGCGCGCGTCGAGAACCACCAGGAGCGGCAGGAGTACTCGGCGGAGGCGGAGCAGGCGCAGGCGGAGCCGCTCCGGGACCTGCTCCCCGTCACCGACGAGAGCGTCGACCGCACGGCGCGCGTCGAGGGGCGGTACGACACCGGGCACCCGCTGCTCGTCCCCGACAGGCGGCTCGACGAAGAGCAGGGCTCCTACGTGCTCGACCTGCTGCTCCCGAAGGGCGGAGGGAAGGCCGTGCCCGTCGTCCGCGGCTGGCTGCCGGGCGAGCCCGACGCGTCCGACGTGCCGCCGCCGGAGCGCGGCGAGGTCGCCGTCGAGGGCGTACTCCAGGCGCCCGAGTCGCACGACCGGGCCGGGCGCGAGGCCCAGGGCGCCCTGCCCGAGGGGCAGTTGGGGTTCGTCAGCCCCGCGCCGCTGATCAACCTCGTGCCGTACGAGGTCGAGTCGGCCTGGCTCACGGTGCAGGACACCGAGGGGAAGCTGCGCCCCGTCCCCCCGGCCGCCGCCGACAACACCGGGCTCGACATGAAGGCGTTCCAGAACCTCGGCTACACGGCGGAGTGGTTCGTCTTCGCCGGCTTCGTCGTCTTCATGTGGTTCCGCCTCTTCCGCCGCGAGGCCGAGCTGGTCCGGGACGCGGAGCTCGGCCTCCGCCCGGGCGACGGGGGACCGGCGGGCGGCACGTCCCCCGGCACCCCGCGGCCCGAAGGGCCCCCCGAGGCGGACGGCGAGCCCGC
>NZ_AJTQ01000076.1 GCF_000262345.1 Streptomyces xiaopingdaonensis
CTGAGGTTCCGCAGCGCGAACTCGATCTCCAGCCGCACCTGCTTGATCCGCTCCTCGACGACGAGCGAACCGTGCCCGGCGTCGTAGCGGTAGACCTCGTGCGGCGCCTCCCGCTCGGCGAGCCGCTCGACGTACCTCTCCACCTGGCGGATCGGGCACCGGGGGTCGTTGACGCCGGCCGAGATGTAGACGGGCGCGCGCACCTCGTCCACGTACGTCAGCGGTGAGGAGGCGCGGAAGCGTTCCGGGACCTCCTCCGGGGTGCCGCCGAGGAGCGTGCGGTCCATGGACTTCAGCGCCTCCATCTCGTCGTGGTACGCCGTGACGTAGTCGGCGACGGGGACGGCGGCGAGGCCGAGCGCCCACGCGTCCGGCTGCGTGCCGAGGCCGAGGAGCGTCAGGTACCCGCCCCAGGAACCGCCGGCGAGGATCAGCCGCTCCGGGTCGGCGAGCCCCGCCTCCACCACCCACCTGCGGACGGCGTCGATGTCCTCCAGCTCGATCAGTCCCACGCGGTGCTTCAGCGCGTCCGTCCACGCCCGCCCGTATCCCGTCGAGCCCCGGTAGTTGACGCGTACGACGGCGAAGCCGTGGTCCACCCAGGCCGCCGGCTGCGCGGCGAAGCTGTCGCTGTCGTGGTGCGTCGGGCCGCCGTGCACCTCGAAGACGGTGGGGAACGGGCCCTCGCCCGCCGGCTTCTGCACCAGCGCGTGGACGGTGCCGCCCGGGCCCTCCACCCATGCGTCCTCCACGGCGACCGACGAAGGCGCCCGCGGTCCCGGCGGGTCGAGCACCGTGCCGCCCGAGGTCGAGCGCACCTGCGGCGGCTCGGCCGCCGACGACCAGAGGAACTCGACGGAGCCGTCGGGCCGCGCCGTCGCGCCGCCGATCGAACCGGCGGGCGTCTCGATCCGGGAGAGCTCGCGCGTGGCGATCTCGTACCGCCACAGCTCGTCGCGCGCCTGGAAGCTGTGGACGAGGAGGAGCGTGCCCTCACTGCCCGCGGCCTCGGCGGGGAGCCAGTCGGCGAAGAGGTCGCCGGGGAACTCCACCGCGACCTCGTGCGTCCCGCCCGAGAGCGGGTCCCAGACCATCGGTTCCCAGCGGCCGCGGCGCTGGTGCCCCACGAGGAGGCGCGCGTCCCCTTCGGCGGGCGCGAACCCCAGGACGGTGAGGCCGAGTTCGAGGGTCCCGCCCTCGGTGTCGTCGAGCTCGGCGACGTTCGAGCCGTCGGCGACGCGGACGACGCGGACCGCCGCGTGCATCGCGTCGCCGTGCTCGGTGTGCTCGATCGCCAGGAGCGCGCCGTCCCGTGAGACGTCGCCGACGTCGGCCGTCTCGCGGTGGCGGTAGACCTCGCGCGGGTTCTCGCCGGGCCGGAGGACGTGGAGCGTCGACCCCTCCTCGTCCGTCGACCTGCCGACGACCGCCGTCCCGTCGGCAGCGAGCGCCAGCCCCGCCGGGTAGGAAGCGGTGAGCTCCCCGCTCACCGGCACGTCCTCACCCCCGCCGAACGGCTGGCGCATCCAGACGCCGAACTCGTCGCCGTCGGTGTCGGAGAACCACCACACCTCGGCACCGTCGGGCGTGAGGGTGCCGGAGGTCGTCCCGTTCGGCCGGTCCGTCACCTGGCGCCGGGCACCGGTGGCGCGGTCCCAGGCGTACAGCTCGAAAGTCCCGGTCGCGTTGGAGACGAACAGCCCACGCTCCGGCGCCCCTTCGGCCCACTCCGGCAACGACACCCGCGGCGCCCTGAACCGCTTCTCCCAATCCGGCAGTTCCCTACCTTCACCCGCTGCACGCCCCGGGGGCTGCGCCCCGCTTACCGGCCTTTCGCTCTGGTCCATGGGGACATTGTGGCGTGCGGGGGGCTGGGGCGGGGGAGAGGCGTCTCGAAGTGCACTGGAGAGACGGGGAGACTCGGCGCGACCCCTGTCGATACGTCGCTCAGCGCTCTATGATCGCCACGCTGCGTAGAGGGGGAGAGGTTTGGTTGCTGGGGGATCGGCGGCACGACGGGCCCAGGAGGCGCGAAGCCAGGAGCGGCTGCTGCGGGAGCAGTGGCAGGCCGCTCGCGAGCGGGCCAGACGGTGGGAGGCTGCGAGCGAGGGCGAACGGGACGTCGCCGCCCAGCTCTTGGTCCTCGCCGAACGCGGCTGGCGGCTGCTGGTCGACCGCCGGTGGCCGGGGACGCGTGCGGCCAACGTCGACATGCTGCTCGTCGGCCCGGGCGGGGTCTTCGTGCTCGACGTCAAGAACTGGCGCGCACAGCCCGAGGTCTCCGACGGGGTGCTGCACGCCGGCGGAGTACGGCGGGACGAGCACGTCACGAGGCTGCTCTCGATGACGAAGGCGGCCGAGGGCGCGGTCGCCTCGCTCGGCCTTTCCCCCGTCGCCGTGCAGCCGTTGATGGTCTTCGCGGGAAGACGACTCGACACCACGGTGGATCGGGTGCGGCTCCTCGGCGAACGCGAGGTCGGCACGGCGCTGTTGCGGGAGCGCAGACGGCTCCGCGCCGAGCAGGTGCGCGTCCTCGCCGACCAGTTGGAACGCTTCTTCCCCGAGTACGAGCCCTCGACGGCGTCCGGGCACCGGCCGCGCGAGACGCGCCGACAACCCGAGCACGAGTCCCCCACGGCCCGGGTCCCCTCCCCGCGCGAGGCCGGTCAAGAGCCGCCGTCCGACGGTCTCTTCGACCTCGACGGGCTGCGCGACGCCGCAGTCGAGGAGGCGATGCGGGCACCCATCGAGCAGTGGATGACCTTCCTCCACCCCGACCAGGTGGGCCTCGTACGCCGCAACTGGTCGGGCCCCGCGCGCGTCAGCGGGCCGGCAGGGACGGGGAAGACGGTGGTCGGCCTCCACCGCGCCGCCCACCTGGCGCAGCGCACCAACGGGCGGGTCCTCTACGTGACCTTCGCCAACAACCTGCCGCGCGTGCAGCGCACCTTCCTGACATCCATGTCCCCTTCCCTCGCGGATCGCGTGGAGTTCAGCAGTCTCCACTCCTGGGCTCAGGAGTACCTCCGCACGAGGGGCGTCACGACGAGGCTCCACCGCGAAAAGGCGACGACGGCGTTCAGCCATGCCTGGATGAGGGCCGGCAGGGAGAGCTGCCTCACCGAGGTGGAGTCGGACCACAGGTACTGGCAGGAGGAGATCGACCACGTCATCAAGGGCCGCGGGATCACGACGTTCGAGGAGTACGCGCACCTCCGCCGCCACCGCCGCCGCACGAGCCTCCGGCGGGCTCACCGCGAGGCGGTCTGGTCGCTGTACGAGGCGTACGAGGCCAACCGGCGGGCGAGCGGCGTGCACGACTTCAACGACGTGCTCGCCCTCGCGCTCGCCGAGGCGAAGGAGGCGGACAGCCCGCTGTACGCAGCCGTCGTCGTCGACGAGGTCCAGGACCTCACGCTCGTCGGGGTGCGGCTCCTCCACGCCCTCGCGGGCGACGCACCCAACGGCCTCCTCCTCATCGGCGACGGCCAACAGGCCGTCTATCCCGGCGGGTTCAGGCTCTCCGACGCCGGCGTCGACATCCGCGGCGGCCGGGCCCAGATCCTGCGCACCAACTACCGCAACAGCGAGCAGATCCTCGCCGCCGCCCTCGCCGTCGTCGCCGACGACTCCTTCGAGGACCTCGACGGCGAGCGCCTCCCCGGCAGCCGCGACGTCGACCTCACCTACCACGACGGCTGCGTCCACCGCGTACGCGAAGCCACCGGCACGGACCACGACCGCGAGCTGCTGACCGCACTCGGCACCCTCTCCGACGACGAGCGCGCCGACGCCGCCGTACTCTGCCAGTCCACCAAGGCGGTCGCCCACTACCACCGCCTCCTCGACCAGGCCGGCTTCGCCGTCTGCCCGCTGGAACAGTACGACGGCAACCGCGTCGAGGCCGTCAAACTCGGCACCTACCGCAGAGCAAAGGGCCTGGAGTTCAAACGCGTCTATCTCCCCCACCACGACGCCGCCCTCAAGACCCCTCACACGACGGAGTCCGACCACGAACGCCACGAACTCACCCGCAGCCAACTGTTCGTGGCGATGACGAGGGCGCGGGACCATCTCTGGCTGGGGAGCGTGGACGGGTGAAGCCCCGCCGGGCCCGCGCCGGTGAAGTGCACGGTCACCGCGCCGGGTTGTGC
This sequence comes from Streptomyces xiaopingdaonensis, assembly GCF_000262345.1. GTDB lineage: Bacteria > Actinomycetota > Actinomycetes > Streptomycetales > Streptomycetaceae > Streptomyces > Streptomyces xiaopingdaonensis. The sequence continues at coordinate 4,155 of NZ_AJTQ01000076.1, forward strand.
CGATCCACCGGGCCGGTCGCGCAGCACGAAAAAGAGGACCGAACCCTCCCGGGTCCGGTCCTCCTGTTCCTTCAGTCGGGGTGGCGGGATTTGAACCCACGGCCTCTTCGTCCCGAACGAAGCGCGCTGCCAAGCTGCGCTACACCCCGAAGCAACGACGACTACTCTAGCCCAGCATCGCCCAGACGCGAAATCCGGTATCCCCGCACGCGAGAGGGGCCCGGGCAGGACGGCCGCGGGGGTTGCGGTTCGCGCGTGCGGGAGCCGGAACCCGTCACCCCCGCTCCGTCAACGTGAGCAGCGTGGCCTCCGGCGGGCAGGCGAACCGCACCGGGGTGTACCGGTTGGTTCCGCAGCCCGCCGAGACGTGGAGGTACGACTCGTTGCCGCCGGCGCGGTGGCCGGAGAGGCCCTTGACGCGGTCGGTGTCGAGGTCGCAGTTGGTGACCAGGGCGCCGTAGAAGGGGACACAGAGCTGGCCGCCGTGGGTGTGGCCGGCGAGGATCAGCGGGTAGCGGTCGGCGGTGAAGGCGTCGAGGACGCGGAGGTAGGGGGCGTGGACGACGGCGAGCGAGAGGTCGGCGTCGGCTTCCGGGCCCCCGGCGACCTCGGCGTAGCGGTCGCGCTTGATGTGCGGGTCGTCGAGGCCGGTGAGCGCGATCTCGGTGCCGTCGTCGAGCTTGAGGCGGCCGCGGGTGTTGGAGAGGCCGACCCAGCCTGCCGCGTCGAAGGCGTCGCGCAGTCCCTCCCACGGGTTGTGGACGGCGCCGACGGCGGGCGGGTTGCCGTTGAGGCCGTGTCGGCCGGTCGCGCGTTCCATGAGGTATTTCGCGGGGTTGCGCAGCTTCGGGCCGTAGTAGTCGTTGGAGCCGAAGACGTAGGCGCCGGGGAACTCCATGAGCGGTCCGAGCGCGTCGAGGACCTCGGGGACGGCCTCCGGGTCGGAGAGGTTGTCGCCGGTGTTGACCACGAAGTCGGGGCGGAGCCCGGCGAGGGAGCGCAGCCACTGCTGCTTCCTGCGCTGGCCGCCGACCATGTGGACGTCCGAGACCTGGAGGACGCGCAACGGGTGCATGCCGCGCGGCAGCACGGGGACGCTCACGCGTCGCAGCCGGAAGGAGCGGACTTCGACGCCCGCCGCGTAGCCGAGGCAGGCGGCGCCCACCGTGGTGAGGCCGAGGGCGGTCTTCAGGGGGAGCCGGTATCGCGCGCGCATGCGGCCATCGTCGCAGACCCCCGCGCGGCGCGGCAGCGGGCCGGGGCAGCGGCCGACCGCATCGGGACGGAGGGCTCGACCACGGAGCGTACAGGGGAGATGCCGGCCGCGGGGCTGCTGGCAGACTGTGTCCATGACCACCCTCAAGTCCCGTCTGCACGAGGACCTCACCGCCGCCATCAAGGCGCGGGACGAGGTCCGGTCCGCCACGATCCGGATGGCCCTCGCCGCGGTCACCAAGGAGGAGGTCGCGGGGAAGGAGGCGCGGGAGCTCTCCGACGAGGAGGTGCTCGCCGTGCTCACCAGCGAGTCGAAGAAGCGCCGCGAGGCCGCCGAGGCGTTCACCGACGGCGGGCGCGAGGAGCAGGCGGCGCGGGAGCGCGCCGAGGGCGCGGTGCTGGAGGAGTACCTCCCCGCGCAGTTGACGGACGAGGAGCTGACGGCGCTCGTCGACGAGGCGGTCGCGGAGGCGAGGGCGGGGGGCGCCGAGGGCCCGAAGGCGATGGGTGCCGTGATGAAGCTCCTGAAGCCGCGCACCGCCGGCCGGGCCGACGGCAAGCGTCTCGCGGCGGAGGTGAAGCGGCGGCTCTCGTAGGAGGCACCGCACGCGAGAAGGGGCGTCCCGATACGGGGCGCCCCTTCTCTTGCACCGGATGTGCCTACCGGCCGAAGTCCCAGCCGCCGTTGTCGTTTCCGTGGCCGCCGTCACCGCCGCCGAGGACGTCCGGCGGGATGCTGAAGTCGGGCAGCGGGTTGTCGTCCGGCTTGTTGTCGTCCGGCTTGTTGTTCCCGCTGGGCTTGTTGTTCCGGTTCGGGCGCTTTTTCTTCTTCTTGCGGTCGCTCTTCTTGTCGTCCTTGATCTTGACCTTCTTGAACTTCTCCGCGGGCTTGTCGGCGAGTGCCCCCGTCATCATGTCCCGCCAGATCGGTCCCGGTACCTCGCCGCCGAAGACCTTGTCGTAGGTGCGGCCGCCGATGCTGATGTTCTTCATCTGCACCTGGTGGTTGGGGTCGCCGACCCAGACCGCGCCCGACATGTTCGGCGCGTAGCCCACGAACCAGGCGGCGTACCGGTTGTCGGTGGTACCGGTCTTGCCCGCGCTGTCGCGCCCGCCGAGCCCGGCCTGCTTGCCCGTGCCGTCCTCGACGACGCCGCGGAGCAGTGCGTTGACGGTGTCCGCCGTCTTCGCCGACATCGCCCGGTCGCACTCGGTCTTGGGGACGGAGAGCTGCTTGCCCTGCGCGTCGGTGATCGACTCGATGGCGACGGGCGTGCAGTGGACGCCGCGGTTGGCGAAGGTGGCGTACCCCTCGGCCATCGTCAGCGGGGAGACCTCCTGGGTGCCGAGGGAGATCGAAGGCACCTGGTCGAGGTCCTTACCGTCGGCGCGCTCGATGCCCATCTTCTTGGACATGTCGGTCACCGGGCAGATCCCGATCTGGCTTATCAGCGAGACGAAGTAGGTGTTGACCGACTTCGCGGTCGCCTCCTTCATCCGGTACGGGCCGACTTCCTTGCGGTTCTCGTTCTCGACCGGTGCGCTACCGCTCCACTGCCCCTTGCAGGTGTTGACGGGCGAGGGGTACTTCATCCGGTACGGGGAGGCGTACTTCTGGTACGGGCTCATGCCGCGGTCGAGGCCGGCCGCCGCTATCACCGGCTTGAAGGTGGAGCCCGGCTGGTAGCCGGCGCCGCCGCCCATGTCGTCGTCGACGGCGAGGTTTATCTCGGTGTCGTTCTTGCCGAGCCCGTACGGCCTGGACTGGCCCATGCCGAGGATCTTGCCGCTCCCCGGCTCGACGATGGAGACGGCGGTCGCCACCTTGTCGTCCGTGTGGACGTGCTTCTCGATCGACGCGTTGACGGAGCTCTGCGCCTTCGGGTCGAGCGTGGTCTTGATCGTCAGCCCGCCCTGGTCCCAGCGCTTGCTTCTGGCCTTCTCCGTCTTGCCGAAGGCGGGGTCGTTGAGGAAGACCCTGCGGACGTAGTCGCAGAAGTGGCCGGCGCCGCTGTTCGCCGTGATGCAACCGTTCTTCGGCTGACTCATCTTCAGCTCGATCGGCTTGTCGCGCGCGGCCTTCGCCTCGTCCCGGGTGATGTCGCCGTGCTGCACCATCTTCGCGAGGACGGTGTTGCGGCGCTTCAGCGCCTCGTCCTCGTTGCTGACCGGGTCGTAGCGGGTGGGGGACTGCACGAGGCCGGCGAGGAGCGCCGACTCTCCGAGCGTCAGGTCCTTCGCCGACTTGGTGAAGTACCGCTGCGCGGCCGCCTCGGCGCCGTACGCCTGCTGCCCGAAGAAGGTGATGTTGAGGTAGTTCTCCAGGATGCGGCGTTTGCCGAGCTCTTCCTCGATCTGGATCGCGTACTTGAGCTCCTTGATCTTGCGTCCGACGGTCTGCTGCGTGGCCTGCGCGACCTTGTCGGCGTCGTTCCCCGCCTCCTCGACGAAGACGTTCTTGACGTACTGCTGGGTGAGCGTCGACGCGCCCTGGGAGACGCCGCCCTCCTGCGCGTTGCGGTTGAGCGCGCGGAGGACGCCCTTGAGGTCGACGGCGCCGTGCTCGTAGAAGCGCGCGTCCTCGATGGCGACGATCGCCTTGCGCAGGTGGGGTGAGATGTCCTTGAGGTCGACCACGGTGCGGTCGCGCGAGTAGACCTTGGCGATCTCGCCGCCCGTGCTGTCGAGGATGGTCGTCCGCTGGCTCAGCGGCGGGCGCTTGAGGTCGGTCGGCAGCTCGTCGAACCCCTCGGCCGAGCCCTTCGCCGCCAGGCCGAGGGAACCGACCGCGGGCAGGGCGAGTCCGGCCAGCACGGCTCCGGCGAGCACGCTGACTCCCAGGAACTTGGCGGCCTGCTGTGTGGCGGTCAACCCGCCGCCAGAGCGCTTCTTTGCCATGGGTAGAGCCTACGTTCTGATTCGCCGGACAGGGGACCATGTGTTCGCCTAACCTGGTCGCGGCTCCCCGGTCGGGTTCGGCGCACCCGGTGCGCGGCTTCTCCGGGTGGTCGCGCGGGCTCGTGCCGGCGCAGCTTCCTCCGTACGACCTGCTCCCGCCGCCCCACGGCCCAGCAGTATCCGCTTGCCCCAGTCGTTCCTTCCGCCCTTCTCCCAGACCGAGTTGAGCACGACCGCTCACGAGGCTCCGCGGTGGTGCACCCTTCCGTTCCCCTCTGCGGGGAGAGACTTGTTCGGGATGCCGAACGCTTGCCGAAGGGTCGGTGCGCTCCACGCCGTACCGGTCCGCCGGTCACAACCGAAAGCACAACTCGCCCTGTACGCACAGGATCTCGCGCTTGTCCATCGCTCACTCCGTTGGGTGATCTGCCGCGTACGCATAGTCCTTTCGGGCCATCCAAGATTGGGCCCGAAGGGGGTGTTGTGCCCTGCCCACCTTCCGTAACGTCCTCAACTGGCAACGGTGAATATGCCGTTGCCGCCGTGGGGGAGCCTCGATTCGGGAGAGGACGGCGCCGGCTATGGGCTGGGTTACAGACTGGAGTGCGCAGGCTGCCTGCCGCACTACTGATCCGGACGAACTTTTCGTGCAAGGAGCCGCACAGAACCGTGCCAAGGCTGTCTGCACCGGCTGCCCGGTGCGTACGGAGTGCTTGGCAGACGCGCTGGACAACCGCGTCGAGTTCGGCGTCTGGGGCGGGATGACCGAGCGGGAGCGCAGGGCGCTGCTCCGTCGTCGGCCGACGGTCACCTCGTGGCGCCGGCTGTTGGAGACGGCCCGCTCGGAGTACGAGCGCAGCGGCGAGACCGGCTTCTCGGAGCAGCTCGCCACAGCGGAGAGCTACGCCGCCGCGGGATAGCCGCGAGCGGCGTCTTCACGCCAACACCGGTTTCGCGCCGCTGGCTTGATTCGACGGTTCTCGGGGCGCAGAAAGAGGGGCCGCGCAGGCGCTGCGCGGTCGGCCTGCCCAGTGGTGTGCGAGCACAGCGCGTGTGCTTGCGACACCGCGCCGACGGCGAGCCCGCGTGTCGTGCGCCGCGCGTCCTCATGCACCGGACACGTTCGAGCGGTCCGGCGAGCACACACGCCCGGGCGGCACGTCGCGGCGCGGCGCTCGTCGCGTGAACCAGCAGGCCCGGCCTGCCGGTCGGCCGCGTCCTCTTGAGCCCCGTGGCTCACTCCCGGACGCCGAGCCCGGCGTCCGTACCGCCGTGCCCGTCGTCCGCGCGCTCGGCCCGCTCGGCGAGGTGCTCGCCGATGGAGCGCAGCCCGGCGAGGTCGTGGACGTCTCCCGGCAGCGCGGGTACCGACGCGACGGCGACCTCGGGATGGAGCGTGAGGAAGCCGTCGAGCGTGCGTCGTTCCCGGTCGAGCAGGTGCATCTGGTCGGCGTGGAGCCGCAGCAGCCCGGCGGCGAGGGACGCGGTGCCTTCCGGCGTGCCGGGGGAGGGGCCGCCGAGGGACGCGGTGTCGTGCGAACTGCCGTTGTGCAGCGCGGAGTTGCCCGTTGCCGAAGCATGCTCCGCGGGGTGTGAGCGGGTGTCGAGACGGTCCTGCGCCGGCCGGGTGCCGGCAGGGGATGCGTGGGCCTCTTCCGGATCGGTCTGCGCGCCCTCGGTGGTGCCGTCTTCCCGGGCAGCGGTCGCATGGGGGGAGACCTGCTCGGGGGCCGACGTGGCGCTGTGCTGACCATTCCCCCGGGCACGATCCACAATGCCGCCGTTCTCAAGATTTTCAGCCGCGTCGAGCGCCCGCTCGGCGCTGAGCCCGCCCGCCTCGCTTCCGTGCACCCGGTTGACGACGAGCCCGGCGAGCGGCATCCGGTCCGCGTCGAGCCGCTCCACGAAGTACGCGGCCTCGCGCAGCGCGTCCCGCTCCGGCGCGGCCACGACGAGGAACGCCGTGCCGGGCGCCTGGAGCAGGCGGTACGTCGCGTCGGCCCTGGTGCGGAAGCCGCCGAACATGGTGTCCATCGCGGCGACGAAGGTCTGCACGTCCCGCAGCAGCCCGGCGCCGAGCAGCTTGCTCAACGCGCCGGTGAACATGGAGAGTCCGGCCATTCCGAGGTTGACGAACTTCATGCCGGCCCGACCGCCGACCCGGGCCGGTGCCATCAGCAGCTTGATGAGCCGCCCGTCGAGGAAGGAGCCGAGGCGCCCCGGTGCGTCGAGGAAGTCGAGGGCGGAGCGGGAAGGCGGGGTGTCGACAATGATCAGGTCCCACTCGTCGCGGCTGCGGAGCTGGCCGAGCTTCTCCATCGCCATGTACTCCTGGGTGCCGGCGAATCCGGCGGAGAGCGACTGGTAGAAGGGGTTCTCCAGGATCGCCCTCGCCCGTTCCGGTTCCGCGTGCGCCTCGACGATCTCGTCGAAGGTGCGCTTCATGTCGAGCATCATGGCGTGGAGTTCGCCGTCCCCGCCGGTGCCGGGGACGAGCCGCGGCGTGTTGTCGAGCTCGTCGAGCCCCATCGACTGCGCGAGCCTGCGCGCCGGGTCGATGGTGAGCACGACGGTCCTGCGCCCGCGCTCGGCGGCGCGCAGCCCGAGCGCGGCGGCCGTCGTCGTCTTGCCGACCCCGCCGGAGCCGCAGCAGACGACGATCCGGGTCGCCGGGTCGTCGAGGAGCGCGTCGACGTCCAACTCGGCGTCGGGCGCGAGCACTTCGCTGCCCAGGCTACTCATCGGGCCCCTCCTCTCCCGGTGTCCTCCGCGCCCCGAAGGCCGCGCCGTGCCCGCCTGCGGCCTCCGCTTCGGAGAGCCGGCTCTGCAGCTCGGCCGCGAGCCTGTAGAGACCGGCGAGTTCGACTCCGTCGCCGAGCAGCGGCAATTCGTACCGCGGCAGCCCGGTCGCGGCGAGCTCCGCCCGCTGCTCGCCCTCGAGCGCGACGCGCTGCGCGTTCTCCCCGCCGAGCGCGAGCAGCGGCCCGACGAGCTGCTCCGCGCGCTCTGCGCCCCCGAGCCCGGCGTGCGAGAGAGCGCCGGCGAGCTCCGCAGGCGTGCGCGCAGCCGCGGCGAGCTGCTCGGGCCCCACGCGCGCCGGGCGCACCATGTTCACCACGAGCGCGCCCACCGGCAGCCCGGCGGCGCGGAGTTCGGCGACGCCGTCGACCGTCTCCTGCACCGGCATCTCCTCCAGGAGCGTCACCATGTGCACCGCCGTCTCGTGCGACTTGAGTACCCGCATCACCGCCTGCGCCTGGTTGTGCACGGGGCCGACCCGCGCCAGCCCCGCCACCTCCTCGTTGACGCCGAGGAAGCGGGCGATCCGCCCCGTCGGCGGGGCGTCCATCACCACCGCGTCGTAGACGGGGCGCTGGCCGTCCCGCCGCCGTACGGCCTCGCACGCCTTGCCGGTGAGGAGCACGTCCCGCAGCCCCGGTGCGATGGTGGTGGCGAAGTCGACGGCGCCGATCCGCTTCAGCGCGCGGCCCGCGCCGCCGAGCTTGTAGAACATCTGCAGGTAGTCGAGGAGCGCGCGTTCGGCGTCGATCGCGAGGGCGTAGACCTCGCCGCCGCCGCGCGCCACCGCGATCTTCCGCTCCTCGTACGGCAGTTGCTCGGTACGGAAGAGCTCGGCGATCCCCTGCCTGCCCTCGACCTCGACGAGGAGCGTGCGCCGCCCCCGGTGCGCGAGCGCGAGCGCGAGCGCGGCGGCGACCGTCGTCTTGCCGGTGCCGCCCTTGCCGGTGACCACATGGAGCCTGCACACACGGGCGAGCCTAACCACAGGGCCGAGGTCGCACACCCGGTGCCGGACGGGCGCGCTCCGAGGGGTGCGACGCGGCCCGCGGCCAACCATTAGGGTCGTCCCCATGACGAAGTGGGAATACGCAACGGTGCCTCTCCTGACGCACGCCACCAAGCAGATCCTCGACACCTGGGGGGAGGACGGCTGGGAGCTCGTCCAGGTCATCCCGGGGCCCAACTCCGAGCAGCTGGTGGCCTACCTGAAGCGGGAGAAGGCATGAGCGCGGTCGAGGACCGCCTGGCCGAACTCGGCCTCGCCCTCCCGCAGACGGCGACCCCCGCGGGTGTGTACGTACCGGCGCAGCGCAGCGGCCGGTACGTACACACCGCGGGCCAGGTTCCGTTGGTCGACGGCGCGCTGCCCGCGACGGGCAAGGTCGGCGCGGAGGTGACGCCCGAGGCGGCGAAGGAGCTCGCGCGCACCTGCGCGCTCAACGCGCTCTCCGCCGTCCGGTCGGTCGTCGGTGACCTCGACCGGATCGCGCAGGTGGTCAAGGTCACCGGATTCGTCGCTTCCGCACCGGACTTCACCGGTCAGCCCGGCGTCGTCAACGGAGCTAGCGAACTCCTCGGGGAGGCGCTCGGCGAGCGCGGTGTGCACGCGCGCAGCGCGGTGGGCGTCGCGGTGCTGCCGATGGACGCGCCCGTCGAGGTCGAGATCCAGGTCGAACTCACCGACTGAGCAGGGCACCCGGCGCCCTCGAACATCTTCACGACGGCACGTAGCATCCGGCCATGTCGTCTACGCAGAACGGCCAGTTGTTCCCCACCGAGTGGCCGGAGCGCATCCGTGCCCTCCAGGCGGGAGAGCTGGTCCCGGTGGAGCCCAGGCGCGCCGCCACGGTCCTGCTGCTGCGGGACGGCGGCGGGGGACCCCTGGTGCACATGCTCCGACGGCGCACCACCATGGCGTTCGCCGGCGGAGCGTACGCCTACCCCGGAGGCGCCGTGGACCCTCGGGACGAGGGCGAGTTGGAGTGGGCGGGCACCGGCCGGCAGGAGTGGGCCGAGCGCCTCGGCACCGACGCGGCCTCGGCGCAGGCGTTGGTCTGCGCCGCGGTCCGGGAGACCTTCGAGGAGTCGGGCGTCCTCCTGGCAGGGCCCGACGAGCACGCCGTCGTCGACGACACCACGGGCGACGACTGGGAGGCCGACCGCGCGGCCCTCGCCGCACACGAGCTGTCCCTCGCCGATCTCCTCGCCCGCCGCGGCCTCGCCCTCCGCGGCGACCTCCTCCGTGCCTGGGCCCGCTGGGTCACCCCGGAGTTCGAGACCCGGCGGTACGACACCTGGTTCTTCGCCGCCGCACTCCCTCGCGGCCAGCGCACCAGGAACGCCTCGACCGAGGCCGACCGCACCGTCTGGGTCCGCCCCGAGGACGCCACCGCGAGCTACGACCGCGGCGAACTCACCATGCTCCCCCCGACGATCTCCACCCTCCGCCGACTCGTCGGCCACCGCACAGCAGCCGACGCGCTCGCCGCAGCCCGGACGCAGGACCTCGCCCCCGTGCTCGCCGAGGCGCGGCTGGAGGGCGAGGAGATCGTCCTGGTCTGGCCGGGGCACGAGGAGTTCACCAGACGCGTCGCGCGCGCCCCGGGGGAGGGCGAGCCCCGATGACCGACGCGGCGGCCCTGCCCGGCCAGCCCCGCGGCGCGGCACCGAGCGGCGCCTGCACGGCGCGTGCCTTCTGCGTCCTCGCCCCCAACCCCTCGCCGATGACGCTCGACGGCACCAACACCTGGATCGTCGCCGAGCCGGACGCCGCCGAGGCCGTCGTCATCGACCCGGGCCCGCTCGACGAGGACCACCTGCGCGCCGTCGCCCGGAGCGTCGAGGAGTCGGGGAGACGAGTGGGCGCCACCCTCCTCACCCACGGCCACGCGGACCACGCCGAGGGCGCCGTCCGCTTCGCCGAGCTCACCCGCAGTTCCATACGGGCGCTCGATCCGGCCCTGCGGCTCGGCGACGAGGGACTCGCGGCCGGCGACGTCGTCACGCTCGACGGGCTCGAACTGCGCGTCGTCGGCACGCCGGGGCACACCTCGGACTCGCTCAGCTTCCACCTGCCGGCCGACCGCGCCGTTCTCACGGGGGACACCGTCCTCGGCAGCGGCACCACCGTCGTCGCCCACCCCGACGGTACCCTCGGCGCGTACCTCGACTCGCTGCGTGCGCTGCGCTCCCTCACCGTCGACGACGGGGTGCACTGCGTCCTGCCGGGGCACGGCCCCGTCCTCGACGACGCGCTCGGCGCCCTCGACCACTACCTCGCCCACCGCGCGAGGCGGTTGGCGCAGGTGGAGGCGGCCGTCGAGCAGGGGTACCGGACGGCGCGGGAGGTGGTCGCGCACGTCTACGCCGACGTGGACAGGACGCTGTGGCCCGCGGCCGAACTCTCCGTGCGGGCGCAGCTGGAATACCTGCGGGAGCGCGGGGTGGAGTGAGCGCGGGGGCGCAAGGGGCGCGGCAAGCGTGCCGCGGGCACGCCTCGCGGGCGCACGCCTTCGTGCGCCTGGGGGGCTGCGTGGTTCAGCGGGAGCGCTTCGCGAGCCGCTCGATGTCGAGGAGGATCACCGCGCGGGCCTCGAGACGGAGCCAGCCGCGGCCGGCGAAGTCCGCGAGCGCCTTGTTGACCGTCTCCCTCGAGGCGCCGACGAGCTGCGCGAGCTCTTCCTGCGTGAGGTCGTGCACCACGTGGATGCCCTCTTCGGACTGCACGCCGAACCGGCGAGAGAGGTCGAGAAGCTGCTTGGCGACGCGACCGGGGACGTCCGAGAAGACGAGGTCCGACATCGAGTCGTTGGTCCGGCGCAGCCGGCGGGCGATCGCGCGCAGCAGCGCGGTGGCGACCTCGGGGCGGCCGTTGAGCCACGACTGGAGGTCGGGGTGCCCGAGACCGAGCAGCTTCACCTCGGTGAGCGCGGAGGCCGTCGCGGTACGCGGGCCCGGGTCGAAGAGGCTCAGCTCGCCGATGAGCTCACCGGGGCCGAGCACGGCGAGCATGTTCTCGCGGCCGTCCGGCGAGGTGCGGTGGAGCTTCACCTTGCCCTCGGTCACCACATAGAGGCGGTCGCCCGGCTCACCCTCGTGGAAGAGGGCCTCGCCGCGCGCGAGCGTCGTCTCCGTCATGGAGGTGCGCAGCTCAGCGGCCTGCTCCTCGTCGAGCGCCGCGAAGAGCGGGGCGCGCCGTAGAACGTCGTCCACGAGTTCTCTCCTTGTCGACCTGCATATCGGGTCCGTCGACCCCATGATGCCGGACGGTGAAACGGTGCGATCGGTCACAAGTACTAGCACGCCACCGTATCGGCCACCGGAGGTGCCCCTGGAGGGTGGAGTGAGCACGCCGCGTGAGCGCGGGCGGAGAGCTTTCGGGGACCCGGTGGAGCGCGGGGCGAATGTTGGTGCGCCCCCTTAGTCTGGCCGAGTGTCGGGTCTGAGGTGTCCGCTTCGGCGACTTCCGAAGCCCGGCTACGAGAGGCGATCCAAGGGCCCGCTCCGTCGTGGGGGACGGCGGTACGGGCAGGGAGAACGGGAGATTCAGCCGTGAGCGAACGCACCTCCGCCGAGCGGGCGGCGGGAGACCGTACGGCCGGAGCCGCCGGGGGAGGGGCGGCGAAGAAGGCCGCGTCCGGAGGGACGAAGAAGACGGCGGCGAAGAAGGCCCCAGCGAAGAAGACGGCGGCG
>NZ_AJTQ01000077.1 GCF_000262345.1 Streptomyces xiaopingdaonensis
GCCCCAGCGAAGAAGGCGACGGCGGCGAAGTCCGCAGCCGGAAACGGCCGCCCCCTGGAGTCCCGGACCGTACGGGCCGGCCGCGCCGAGCGGATCAACTCCGAGCTCGCCGAGGTCTACTACTACGCGCACCCCGAGCTCGACTTCGAGAACCCCTTCCAGCTCCTCGTCGCCACCGTCCTCTCCGCCCAGACGACCGACCTGCGCGTCAACCAGACCACCCCGGCCCTCTTCGCCGCCTACCCCACCCCCGAGGAGATGGCGGCCGCGGACCCGGAGCGGCTCGAGGAGCTGATCAGGCCCACCGGCTTCTTCCGCTCCAAGGCCCGCTCGCTCCTCGGCCTCGCCGCCGGGCTGCGGGACGACTTCGGTGGCGAAGTCCCGGGCACCGTCGAGGAGTTGGTGAAGCTCAAGGGCGTGGGGCGCAAGACCGCCTTCGTCGTCCTCGGCAACGCCTACGGTGTCCCCGGCCTCACCGTGGACACACACTTCGGCCGCCTGGTGCGCCGCTGGCGCCTCACGGGGCAGACGGACGCCGAGAAGGTCGAGGCGGAGATCTCGCAGCTCCTGCCGGAGAGCGAGTGGACGATGTTCTCGCACCGCACGATCTTCCACGGCCGCCGCGTCTGCCACTCCCGCAAGCCCGCGTGCGGCGCCTGCCCGATCGCGGAGGTCTGCCCCTCGTACGGCGAGGGCGAGACGGACCCCGAGAAGGCGAAGAAGCTGCTGAAGTACGAACTCGCCGGGCAGCCGGGCCAGCGCCTCAAGCCGCCGCCGGAGTACCCGGGGCTGCCCGCACCGCCGCTCGGCGGCTCGTCGTCGGGGGGCGCGGCGTGAACGCGGCGCACCCCGCGGGGAGTTGCCCCGTCGAGGTCACGGAGGCGGGGCTGCCGGGATGGCTGCACCCGGTGGCGGAGGCGGCCCGGTCGGTGCAGGCCGGCCAGTTGAGCAGCTTCCTCCCGCCCGAGGACGGAGGCGGGCGCCCCTCGGCGGTGCTGGTCCTCTTCGGCGAGGGCGAGCAGGGCCCCCAACTCCTCCTGATCCAGCGGGCGTCGAGCCTCCGTTCGCACGCAGGGCAGCCGTCCTTTCCGGGCGGTTCCCTCGACCCGGAGGACGGCGACCCGAAGGGGGAGGGCCCGCTGCGTGCCGCGCTCCGCGAGGCGGAGGAGGAGACGGGACTCGATCCCTCGGGCGTGCAGGTCTTCGGCATCCTGCCGAGCCTGTACATTCCGGTGAGCCGCTTCGTCGTCACGCCGGTCCTCGGCTGGTGGCGGCGTCCCAGCCCGGTGGACGCCGTCGATCCGCGGGAGACGGCGCGCGTCTTCACGGTCTCCGTCAGGGAGCTGACCGATCCGGCCAACCGCGCGACGGCGGTTCACCCCGCCGGACACACGGGCCCCGCGTTCCTCGTAGGATCGGCGCTGGTCTGGGGGTTCACGGCCGGCGTGATCGACCGGCTGCTGCATTACGCGGGGTGGGAGCGCCCCTGGGATCGGGAGCGAAAGGTTCCGCTCGACTGGCAGGCGTGAGCGCGGGTACGTCCTGCGCGCACCGCCCGTGAGAGGGTGTCGCTGCTCCAACCCTGCCGCTCCCGGCGTCCACCGCCGCCTCGGGCCGCCGCCCGTGCGTACTCGGGAGCCCTGCTGTGACGGCGAGTTCAAGGCGAGGCTGATTCGGTGAACGTGCTGGACGTACTGCTTGTGCTGGCGGCTGTCTGGTTCGCCTGGGTGGGGTATCGCCAGGGCTTCGTCGTCGGCATCCTCTCGGTGGTCGGGTTCCTCGGCGGAGGACTCGTCGCCGTCCTCGTACTGCCGGTGCTCTGGGACCAGTTCAGCGGGCAGGAGCCGGGGACGTTCGGGGCGGTCGCCGCGGTGGTCGTCGTCATCCTGTGCGCCTCCGTCGGCCAGGCGTTCACCACTCATCTCGGCAACCGCCTGCGCGAGCACATCACCTGGTCCCCCGCGAAGGCCCTCGACGCGACGGGCGGCGCCGTCGTCAACGTCGCGGCGATGCTCCTCGTCGCCTGGCTGATCGGCTCCGCGCTCGCGATGACGACGCTGCCCACCCTCGGCAAGGAGGTCCGCGACTCCAAGGTCCTGCTCGGCGTCTCGCAGGTCGTGCCCGAGCGGACGAGCATCTGGTTCGCCAACTTCTCCTCGGTGCTGGCGAAGAACGGCTACCCGCAGGTCTTCGCCCCCTTCTCCAATGAGCCGATCACCGAGGTCCGCGCTCCCGACGCGAAGCTCGCCGACAGCGCAGTCGCCGTGCGGGCGCAGCGCTCGATCGTCAAGGTCGTGGGGACGGCGAGCAGTTGCGACAAGGTCCTCGAAGGGACGGGTTTCGTCTTCCGGCAGGGGAAGGTGATGACCAACGCGCACGTCGTCGGCGGCGTGCAGGAGCCGACGGTGCAGGTCGGGGGCGAAGGCCGCCCCGTCGCCGCCCGGGTGGTGCTCTACGACTGGGAGCGGGACATCGCCGTCCTCGACGCCCCAGGACTGCGAGCCCCCGCGCTCCGCTTCGCCGAGGGCGAGGCGGGAAGCGGGGACGACGCGATCGTCGCCGGCTTCCCGGAGAACGGCGCCTACGACGTGCGCCCGGCCCGCGTCCGCGGCCGGGTGCAGGCCAACGGGCCCGACATCTACCACAGGGGCACGGTGGGCCGCGACGTCTACTCCCTCTACGCCGACATCCGCCAGGGCAACTCGGGCGGACCGCTGCTGACGCCCCAAGGACGCGTCTACGGCGTGGTGTTCGCGAAGTCCCTCGACGACTCGCAGACGGGATACGCGCTCACGGCGGAAGAGGTCAGCGAGGACGTGGAGCTGGGCGCCACGGCGAACACGCCTGTAAGCCCTCAGAGTTGCGCCATGTGACCGCGACCGTCCTGCGCTCCGGGAGCCGCAAGTACGCGCAACGTCGGAGCAGTTGACAGAGCGGTGCCTCAGCGGCCGCCTGGCCCCGGCATGTGTCGAAGCCGCGCGCCCACCCAACGCGCCCTGCGGCGGAGAATCCGAGGAATGCCCAGCTCGGAGTAGGGGCGCGGCGGCGGAAAGATCGGCGGAACTACCCCCGCCCGCCCGCTCGTTCCCCTGGGTCGGCTGCGCTTGCGTGCCACGTCACGGTAGTCGTGCGTCCAGCCCATACCGGGCTCTCTGCCCGCGCTCCAAGGTCGGTAACCGCCGTTGGCGCAGCCGATTGTCCTATGCGCGGGGCACGTGTAGCGGGCGAGAGGCGACGCTCAGTCACCGCCGAACAGTGGGTCAGCGGTCGGGCTCGGGGTCCTCGAGCCAGTGCAGAAGTTCGGAGGTGAACCCCTGTGGATCCTCCTCGTGCGGCCAGTGCCCCAGACCGTCGAACAGCCGCCATCGGTACGGCGCTTCGACGTAGACACCGGAGCCGGCCGCGCTCCGCGTACGCAGCACCGGATCGAGCGAACCGTGGAGGTGGAGGGTGGGCACCCGGACGGGCCGCTTCATCCTGCGGTTGAACTGGAACCCGTCGGGACGGGCCATCGAGCGCACCATCCAGCGGTACGGCTCGATCGAGCAGTGGGCCGTCGACGGAACGCACATCGCGGTGCGGTACCGCTCCACCGACTCGTCCTCGGCGGCGCCCGTCATCCGCGGCCCCGACCACTCCCGTATGAGCCTGCCGACGAGCGCCCCGTCCTCGGCGACGAGCTGCCGCTCGGGTATCCAGGGCCGCTGGAACCCCCAGATGTACGACCCGGCCGCCGTCTGGCGCATGTCCCCGAGCATCGCCGCTCGCCAGCGCCTCGGGTGCGGCATCGACGCGACGGCGAGCCGCCTGATGAGCTTCGGCCGCATGACGGCTGCCGTCCATGCGAGGTACCCGCCGAGGTCGTGCCCGACGAGAGCGGCGTCGGGCTCCCCGAGGGAGCGGATGACGCCCGTGACGTCGAGCGCGAGGTTCGCCGGGTCGTAACCGCGCGGGGTGCGGTCGCTGCCGCCCACCCCGCGCAGGTCCATCGCGACGGCGCGGTATCCGGCCTCGGCGAGCGCCGGGAGCTGGTGGCGCCACGTCCACCAGTACAGCGGGAAACCGTGCAACAGCAGGACCAGCGGGCCCTCGCCCATCTCGGCGATGTGGAACCGCGCACCGTTGGCGGCCACCTCCCTGTGGGTCCAGGGGCCTTCGGGTCTGATGACTGACGCCGGGCTCGCTGCGAGTGTCATACCGACGAGCGTGTCACATGCCCGGCCTCGGAAGGCGCGGCGTCTGCCTGCCCGGCGGAGCGGGGGTGCGGCTTCGCCTTGGAGAGCACGGCGGCCGTCTCCTTCGCCGAGGCGATCGAACGCTGCGGCCCCTCGCTCTTCTTGATCTTCCGGAACTTCAGTGCGGCCCAGGCGAGGAGGAGGAGCGCCAGCACGATGATGGCGCCGCCCACGATCAGGAACGACCAGGCCAGCCCGAGCCCGAGGTTGTGGATGCCGTATGCGGCGGCGAAGCTCAGTACGGGGAGCGCGAAGAGCAGCAGCACCCCCGCCGCGACCGCGGCTCCGCCGCCGAGCAGCCCGCGCTTGACGTCCTGCCGGATCTCCGCCTTCGCCAGCGCGATCTCGTCGTGCACCAGCGCCGACAACTCGGTGGTGGCCGCTGAGACCAACTGCCCGAGGCTGCGGCCCTCGTCGGCTGCGCTCATCCCTTACTCCCTCTTCCGTCGAGACTGCCCGGGGTCGCGGCTGTCGTGGCTGTTCGGCACGTGCCGGATCATCCTCCGTCACCTCGTGCCCGGTGGCCACTCCGGCGAGCTTACGGTGTCGTTTCGGGAGCCTACGGTCTCATCCCCTGCGGTGCCGCGGGGGCGCCGGCGTCGCTCGTGCGGAACCTGAGGCCGCGTCAACAAGCGGCGAGGGGCGCCCGGCTCGTGCCGGGCGCCCCTCGCCGTCGTCGGTCCAGCGGTTCAGTCCTCGCTCGCCGCGCCCGGCAGCTTCGCCTGGATCAGGTCCATCACGGAGGCGTCCGTCAGCGTCGAGACGTCCCCGAGCGTGCGCTGCTCGGCGACGTCCCGCAGCAGCCGGCGCATGATCTTGCCGGAGCGCGTCTTCGGGAGCTCGGCCACGGGGAGGATCTGCTTCGGCTTCGCGATCGGCCCCAACTGCTTTGCCACGTGTGCCCTGAGCTCCTCGGTGAGCCCCTCGGCCTCGGCCGCGTCGCCGCGGAGGATGACGAACGCGCAGATCGCCTGCGTCGTCTGCGGGTCGGTCGCGCCGACGACGGCGGCCTCCGCGACCGAGGGGTGCGAGACGAGCGCCGACTCCACCTCGGTGGTGGAGATGTTGTGCCCGGAGACGAGCATGACGTCGTCGACGCGGCCGAGGAGCCAGATGTCCCCGTCCTCGTCCTTCTTGGCGCCGTCGCCGGCGAAGTAGCGGCCCTCGAAGCGGGACCAGTAGGTGTCGATGAACCGCTGGTCGTCCCCCCACACGGTGCGCAGCATCGACGGCCACGGCTCGGTGAGCACGAGGTAGCCCCCGGAGCCGTTGGGCACCTCGTTCGCCTCGTCGTCCACGACCGTCGCGCTGATCCCCGGCATCGCCACCTGCGCGGAGCCCGGCTTCGTCTCGGTGACGCCGGGCAGCGGGCTGATCATGATGCCGCCCGTCTCCGTCTGCCACCAGGTGTCGACGACGGGCGTGCGGTTGCCCCCGATGTGGTGCCGGTACCAGACCCACGCCTCCGGGTTGATCGGCTCGCCGACGGAGCCCAGCACGCGCAGCGAGCTGAGGTCGAACTTGGCCGGGATGTCGTCGCCCCACTTCATGGAGGCGCGGATCGCGGTGGGCGCCGCGTAGAGCAGCGTCACGCCGTACTTCTCGACGATCTCCCACCAGCGGCCCTTGTGCGGGGTGTCGGGCGTGCCCTCGTAGAGCACCTCCGTGGCGCCGTTGGCGAGCGGTCCGTAGACGATGTACGAGTGGCCCGTCACCCAGCCGACGTCCGCCGTGCACCAGAAGACGTCGCTCTCGGGCTTGAGGTCGAAGACGGCGTGGTGGGTGTAGGCGACCTGCGTGAGGTAGCCGCCCGTGGTGTGGAGGATGCCCTTCGGCTTCCCCGTCGTGCCCGAGGTGTAGAGGATGAAGAGCGGGTGCTCGGCGTCGAAGCTCTGCGGCGTGTGCTCGTCGGGCTGGCGGTCGACCACGTCGTGCCACCAGACGTCGCGGCCCTCGGTCCAGGAGATGTCCTCCTGCCCGGTGCGCCGGACCACGAGGACGTTCCGCACCTCCTCGGTGCCCGGCTTGGTGAGCGCCTCGTCCACCGCGGGCTTCAGCGCGGAAGCCCCGCCCTTGCGGTACCCGCCGTCGGCGGTGATGACGACGCGCGCGTCGGCGTCCTGGATGCGTGCGGCGAGGGCGTCGCCGGAGAAGCCGCCGAAGACGACGGAGTGCGGGGCGCCGACCCTCGCGCACGCCAGCATCGCCACGACGGTCTCGGGGATCATCGGCAGGTAGATCGCGACGCGGTCGCCCGCCTTGACGCCCAGCTCCAACAGCGCGTTGGCGGCGCGCGAGACCTCCTTCTGGAGGTCGGCGTAGGTGAGGGTGCGGCTGTCGCCGGGTTCGCCCTCGAAGTGGATCGCCACGCGCTCGCCGTTGCCCGCCTCGACATGGCGGTCGACGCAGTTGTACGCCGCGTTGAGCTTGCCGTCGGCGAACCACTTGGCGAACGGGGGGTTGCTCCAGTCGAGAGTCTCCGTCGGTTCCTTGCTCCAGCTCAGGCGGCGCGCCTGGGTCGCCCAGAAGCCCAGACGATCGGCCTTCGCCTGCTCGTAGGCCGCCGCGTCGACGTTGGCGTGGGCAGCGAGGCCGGCGGGTGGTGCGAACCTCCGCTCCTCTTTGAGCATGTTGGCGATGGCTTCGCTCATGGTCGGCTCCCGGCGTCTCGAATGGTTTAGACCAGTTTCGAATGCTCTTTGACCGGCGGGGAGTTGGTCAACCCCCGCCGCCGCCGATCCTGGCACTACAGCCGCCCCGGGTACAGGCGTCCAGGGAGAAGAGGGGCGTGTCGGGTGCGGGCGCTGCCGCCGCCGGCGAACGGCGCCCGTTCCGCCCGGAAGCGCCGCCCCCGTCCACCTGCTGCCCGCCGTGGGGTGGGCGGGCGACGCGGCTCCTCCGGCGAAGTGGCGTGACCGCTCGAGTACCCCCAAGTAGCAGCTTGCTGAGGGTGGTTCGTGGCCAACGGACCGAGGAGCTCCGAAGGGCGGCTCCTCGCTCCTTCGTCTCAAGGAGTGAATAATCATTCCAGACAGCTTGTCGTATTTATTCCGGAATCATCCCGTGCCACCTTGATCGGCAGTCAACTGCCACCACGGCGGAACGGGGTGACCGATGCAAGCCAGGCTGAGACGGCATGCAGGGCGTACGACAGGGACCGCGGCACTGGCGGCCGCGACCGCCCTGACCGTGTTGCTGAGCGGGTGCGCCGACCAAAAGGGAACCGAGGACAAAGTCGCGCCCAAGGAGAAGCCGAACCAGCGGCCGCAGCTGCTCGGCGACGGGTCGACGGCGCGCATGGGCGCCCAGCCGCTGCAGCCGACCCCGCGCAAGCTCGCCCCCGGCAAGAAGCCGCCGCAGTTCGTCGTCTTCTCGTGGGACGGCGCGGGCGAGGACGGAAAGAAGCTCTTCTCCCGGTTCCTGCGGGCGGGCAAGAAGTACGGTGCCTCGCAGACCTTCTTCCTCAGCGGCCTCTACGTGCTCCCCGAGAAGAAGTCCAAGCGCTACTCGCCACCAGGCCACGCGCAGGGCGCCTCCGACATCGGCTACCTCGGCAACGACCACGTCCGCTCCACGCTGCAGCAGGTCAACAAGGCATGGCTCGCGGGCAACGAGATCGGCACCCACTTCAACGGCCACTTCTGCGGCCCGACGGGCGTCGACAGCTGGTCCGTCGACGACTGGAAGAGCGAGATCCGGCAGGCGAAGTGGTTCGTCAAGAACTGGAAGACGACGACGGGTTGGAAGCGCGCCGCACCCCTGCCGTTCGACTACGACCGCGAGCTCGTCGGCGGCCGGACACCCTGTCTGGAAGGCCAGAAGAACCTCCTGCCGGCGGCGAAGCAGATGGGATTCCGCTACGACTCGAGCGGCAACGGCACCCAGGTGTGGCCCGGCAAGAAGCACGGCCTGTGGGACATGCCGCTCCAGCAGGTGCCCGTGCCCGGCAGGCAGTTCGAGACCCTCTCCATGGACTACAACTTCCTCGCCAACCAGTCCGGCACCGTCGACGGTCCGGTCGAGAAGCGGCAGGAGTACGGCAGGCAGATGCGGGACGGCCTGCTCAAGGGCTTCGAGCGGGCGTACACGGGCAACCGTGCGCCGTTCGTCGTCGGCAACCACTTCGAGGACTGGAACGGCGGCGTCTACATGGACGCCGTTGAGGACGTCATGCGCCGGGTCTGCACGAAGCAGGAGGTGCGCTGCGTCTCCTTCCGGCAGCTCGCCGACTGGCTCGACGCGCAGGACAAGTCGGTGCTGAAGAAGCTGCGTTCGCTGAAGGTGGGCGAGAAGCCTGCCGACGGCTGGTCGTCCTTCCTCGAGGGCGAAACGCAGCGCGAGCCCGGGAAGCGCCGCCAGGGTCAGCAGGCGGCGGGCTGACGGCGGGTGCGGGGCGCCTCGCCGGCGCCCCGCACCGGGTCACGCGGGTTGGGGAGCCTGCTCCCCGAGGACGAAGTCGGGGTCGACCTGCGCGGCGAGGTCGGTGCCCGTCCTCTCGTTGCCCCAGCTCTGCGCGTTGCGCAGGTGGAAGTGGATCGTCTGCCGCGTGTAGCGGCCCCAGTCGCGGTGGTCGTACGCGGAGTCGGCTGCCGCGTGCAGTTCGTGGAGTGCGCGGGAGTTCTCGGGCTCCAGCTCGGAGAAGGGGAGCGGCCTTCCCTTCTCCAGGGCGCGCACCCACGCGGAGTGGCCGAAGGAGACGAGGAGGTCGTCTCCCACCTCCTCGCGGAGGAACTCGACGTCGTCCTCGCTCTGCACCTTGTTGCCCAGGACGCGCAGGGAGACGCCGAAGTCCCGCGCGTACTCCTTGTACTGGCGGTAGACGCTGACGCCCTTGCGCGTGGGTTCGGCCACGAGGAACGTCATGTCGAAGCGGGTGAACATCCCGGACGCGAAGGAGTCGCTCCCCGCCGTCATGTCGACGACCATGAACTCGTCGCGCCCGTCGACGAGATGGTTGAGGCACAGCTCCACCGCGCCGGTCTTGGAGTGGTAGCAGGCGACGCCGAGATCGGACTCGGTGAACGGCCCGGTGGCGAGGAGGCGCAGCGAGCCTCCGTCGAGCTCCACGCGGCGGGCGCAGGCGTCGTAGATCGGGTTCTCCTCGGTGAGACGGAGGAGCCTGGAGCCGTTGCCCGGCGGGGTCGTCTTGATCATGGACTCCGCCGACGCGATCCGCGGGTTCTCCCCGCGGAGGTACTCCTTGATCAGGCGGAGTTGGCCGCCCAGCGCGGGGAGCGCGGCCGCCTCCTCCTCGTCGAGCCCCAGTGCGGCAGCGAGGTGCTGGTTGATGTCGGCGTCGACAGCGACCAGCGGCAGGTTCTGAGCGGCGAGATGGCGGAGGAAGAGGGAGGACAACGTCGTCTTCCCGCTGCCGCCCTTGCCGACGAAAGCGATCTTCATGTTCAGCAGGGTATGCGGCGGGGGCAGTCGGATCTCGGCACCGAGTGGGGAAGACCACTCGATCGTGCGGCATCGGCGGTGCGGCCTGTGCGTAGGGTCGGACGCATGACAAGCAGCGCTGCCCCCGCAGACCCGCTCGCCGCGCTCGGCGAACTGCCCGGCGTCCCGGAGCCGGTCGCCTCCGTACGCAAGGCCGTCGACCGGGTCTACGGCCACCGCGTGATGCGCCGTCGCTCCAGCGAGGTCACCGGTGAGGCGGCGCTCCGCGGCGCCCGGGCATCCGCCGCGCTCGACGGGACCGACTGGGCGCTCGAAGAGGTGCGCAGGCGCAGCGACTTCGGCAGCGACCCCGAGGCCCGTACGGTCGGCGCCGCGCTGCGCGCCACCGCCGAGTCCGGTCAACTCCTCGACGTCTGGAAGCAGTCGCCGCTGCGCGTGCTGGCGCGGTTGCACCTGGTGGCAGCGGGCGGGGCCGCCGCCGACGACAGGGTGGGGCGTCCGCGTCGCGCCGGTGAGCCCGTGGAGGGTTCCGAGTTCGGCGTAAGCCTGCCGGAGGCGGAGGAGGTGAGCGCGCGGCTCGACGGCCTCGCCGACCTCGTCGTCCGCGGGACGGCCGCTCCGGCGCTCGTCACCGCTGCGGTGGTGCACGGGGAACTCGTGGCGCTGCGGCCGTTCGGCTCGTACAACGGCGTCGTGGCGCGGGCGGCGGAGCGGCTGGTGCTGGTGGGCAGCGGGCTCGACCCGAAGTCGATCTGCCCCGCCGAGGTCGGCGCCGTCGAGCAGGGGGCCGACGCTTACGCCGAGGCACTGCGCGGCTACGCGTCGGGCCGGCCCGAGGGGGTGGCGGGGTGGATCGCCTTCTGCGGACGCTCCGTCGAGCTGGGGGCGCGTGAGAGCACCGCGGTCTGCGAAGCGCTTCAGCGCGGGGCCGCCTGAGCGGCCACAGGCGGAGGCTCGCGCTGCAGCGCGAGCCTCCTGGCTCGTCCGGCGGGTACCGGTGCGTCTGCCGTCGGTCGGTCGGGACTTCGCCCGAACGAAGGACCAGCCCGTTCCGTGGGCCTGGGCGTCGCGTGGATCCCGCCGGGCGGGCGGGACGGTCCGTGGGGCCGCTGCGTCTCTCGCGCCTGCGGCATCCTCCCGGATGTCGTGGGTCTCGCGGGCCGCTGATTCCTTTGTACCGCTCGGGGACGCGGGGTGGAAGGGGGATCGGGCGACGTCAGGTTCGCGGGCGAAAGGTTGCCTCTTCTACCTCCGCGGGAAGGGCAGCGCCCGCAGGAGATCCGGGCGCCGTTTGCTCGTGTACCAGACGAGGCCGGCTGCCGTCGCTGCTGCTCCCAGGGCCGCCGCCGTCACCGTCAGGACCGAGCGCGGCGGCAGGCGGAAGTCCGGGATGCGCTGCTTGAGGCGCACGGGGCGCGAGAAGGAGAGGACCGGCCAGTCGCGGACGACGGCCTCCTTGCGCAGGGCGCGGTCCGGGTTGACGGCGTAGGGGTGGCCGACCGCCTCGAGCATCGGCACGTCGGTCGCGGAGTCGCTGTAGGCGTAGCAGCGGGAGAGGTCGTACCCCTCCGACTCGGCGAGCTCGCGGAGGGCCTCGGCCTTGGTGGGGCCGTAGGCGTAGTACTCGATCTCGCCGGTGTACCGGCCCTCCTCGACGACCAGGCGGGTCGCGACGGTGCGGTCGGCGCCGAGGAGCTCGCCGATCGGCTCGACGACCTCCGAGCCCGAGCTGGAGACGATCACCACGTCCCGGCCGGCGAGGTGGTGCTCCTCGATGAGGGAGGCGGCCTCGTCGTAGATGAGCGGATCGATGAGGTCGTGGAGCGTCTCCGCGACGATCTCCCTGACCTGCTGGATGTTCCAGCCGCGGCTCAGGGCCGAGAGGTACTCGCGCATCCGCTCCATCTGGTCGTGGTCGGCTCCACCGAGGAGATATACGAACTGCGCGTAGGCAGTGCGCAGTACGGCACGGCGATTGATCAGGCCACCTTGGTAGAAGGACCTGCCAAAGGTGAGCGTGCTCGACTTCGCAATGACCGTCTTGTCCAGATCGAAGAAGGCGGCTGTCCGGGGTAGCGAGACGTTTTCCACGGAGCCGAGCATAGGCGCCAACCATTCGGCGTAAGGTGGGGCGCGTGGGTTTGCCTGAGAAGGCTCTCGGGTACACCATGGAAGTCACGGATCGTTCGCGACCGTGCTAACCCGGTCCGACTCCTCCCCCCCCGAGTCGGCCGTGGAGACGACCCCCGCTCTCCCCCCCGGCGGGGGTCGTCGCATGTCCAAGGGGTTTTTTGCTCTCCGGGACCCTTGCGCCGGGCGGAGCCTCTTCCGTCGTTGATCGTTTGCAGGCCGTCCGAGGACGCCAACTTCGTCACTCGCTGTAATTGGAGTGATGCTCTCCGGATGGCCCTCGCAAGGGTGACGAAGTTTTCCACAATCCCCGGGTTGTCCACAGTTCTCGACCATGATCCACGCGATATTCGGGATGCCTGCACAGTGATTCCCGGCGGCGCCCCAGGGCGTTTGCTCAAGCGAGTACACATGGCGGGGAGCGGGGCTGGAGCATGGCCGAAAACATTCTGATTGTCACGGAGGACGAGGTCCTTCTCGATGACCTACTGCGACTCTGCGCAGCCGCCGGCACCAAAGCGGATGTGGCCCATGGGGCTCCTGCGGCCCATTTGGATTGGTCGAGTTGGGGAGGAGCCGTCTCCTGGGAGCGGGCTCCGCTCGTATTGGTGGGGGACGACTGCGCAAAAGCGCCCGGGCTCGGGGGAGTTGCGGAATGCGGTGCGCGCGGCGCCCGTCGTCGCGCCGGAGTGCTCCTCGTCGGACGGGACCTCGACGACTCGGGCGTCTGGGAGCGCGGGGCGCGGATCGGCGCCGAGGGCGTCGTTCTTCTTCCGGACGCCGAGAGCTGGTTGACGGGGCGTATCGCGGACGCGGCCGAAGGGATCGGCGAGTTCGCGCTGACGGTCGGTGTCGTGGGCGGCCGGGGCGGCGCGGGCGCGTCGACCCTCGCGTGCGCCCTTGCCCTCACCGCCGTGCGGATGGGGCAGCAGACGATGCTGATCGACGGCGACCCGCTGGGCGGCGGGCTCGACGTTCTGCTCGGCGGGGAGCGCGCGAAGGGGCTGCGCTGGCCGGCCTTCGCGGACTCCCGGGGGCGGGTGGGCGGCTCGGCGCTCGCCGAGTCGCTGCCGCGGATGCACGGGCTGCGGCTGTTGAGTTGGGACCGCGGGGAGTCCGTCGTGGTGCCTCTGGAGGCGATGAAGGCGGTCCTCTCCGCGGCTCGCAGGCGGGGCGGCGTTGTCGTCGTCGACCTGCCGCGGCGGATGGACGAGACCGTGGCGGAGGCGCTCGTCCAGTTGGATCTGGGGCTCGTCGTCGTGCCGGCCGAGCTGAGAGCCGTGGCCGCAGCGCACCGGATCTCCTCGCGCGCCCGGCTCGCCGTCCCCGACCTGCGGGCAGTGGTGCGGACGCCGGGAGGACCCTCAGGTCCCAGGCCGTACGGCCCTGGGCTCGACGAGAGCGAGGTGGCGCGCCTGCTGGGCCTGCCGCTCGCCGGTGAACTCCCTTGGGAGAAGGGCCTCCTGGAGTACGTCGACCGGGGCCTCCCGCCGGGGTGCGAGGAGGGTGGCGCGCTTGCGAGGTTCTCGCGGGAGTTCTGGAAGCGGACGCTGAGCGAAGGGGGTGCGCCGGAGTGAGGGGGCGCCTTGCCAGGGAGCGGGCCGCGCCGGCGGCAGGTGCGCTCCTGGACACGGTGCGGCGGCAGTTGGCGGAGGCCGGTACGGAGCCGACGCCGGCCGGCGTCGCTGCCGCGTTGCGTGCCCAAGGGCGGCTGCTCGGGGACAGCGCGGTACTCGACGTCGTGGACAGCCTCCGCTCCGAGATGGTGGGGAGCGGCCCGCTCGAACCGCTGCTCGCCGAACCGGACGTAACGGACGTGCTGGTCACGGCGCCCGACCAGGTCTGGGTCGACCGAGGCGGAGGGCTGCACCTCACCGAGGTGCGGTTCCCCGACGCAGCGGCGGTGCGTCGCCTCGCCCAGCGGCTCGCCACCTCCGCCGGCCGTCGTCTCGACGACGCGCGACCGTGGGTCGATGCCCGACTCCCCGACGGCACGCGCCTGCACGCTGTCCTGCCGCCGGTGGCGGTCGGCTCCACCTACCTCTCGCTGCGCGTCGTGCGTCCGCGTGCCTTCACTCTCGAGGAACTCGTCCGAGCGGGGACTCTTCCGGCCGGCGGTGACGACCTGCTGCGCTCCGTACTCGATGCGCGGCTCTCCTTCCTCGTCACCGGTGGCACGGGCTCGGGAAAGACCACGTTGCTCAGCAGCCTGCTGGGGCTCGTAGGGGTGGGGGAGCGGATCGTCCTCGCCGAGGAGGCCGCCGAGCTGCGCCCAGAGCACCCGCACGTCGTCAGGCTGGAGGCGCGGCCGGCGAACCAGGAGGGGGCAGGCCAGGTGGAGCTGCGCGATCTCGTGCGGCAGGCCCTGCGCATGCGGCCCGACCGACTCGTCGTCGGCGAGGTCCGCGGCGCCGAGGTGACCGAGCTGCTCGCCGCGTTGAACACCGGGCACGAGGGCGGGTGCGGGACGTTGCACGCCAACGCGGCCGTCGACGTGCCCGCCCGGCTGGAGGCGCTGGGAACGGCCGGAGGGCTCGATCGGGCTGCGCTCCACAGCCAGTTGGCGGCGGCGCTCGACCTGGTCGTCCACCTCGTCAGGGGGCGTGACGGGCGCAGGCGGGTCGCCGAGGTGCACGTGCTGGATCGGCTCTCCGACGGCCTGGTGTGCACGCGACCGGCTGCGGTGTGGGACGGAGGGGGCCGCGGCTTCGCGCCACAGGAGGGATGGGCGGACCTGCAGCGTCGGTGCGCTCGTGCGGTGTCGGAGCGGGGCGGCGGGAGGCGGCATGTCGACGGGTGAGCGTGTGCCGGCGTCCGGGAGAGCGGGCGGCATCCGGTCACCTCGGGGGACGAGCGAAGGCAGGGCCCGCGGGCTGTTCGTCTCCGAGGAGGAGCAGTTGGACGCGTGGCCGCGTCGCTGGTGCGGGCGTGCGCTGGAGCTGGTGCGCACCCGTGGCGGCCCCCAACTGCTTCCGCCGGCTGCGGGGTTGGCTGTCGGGGTGCTGAGCAGTTCGTGGCTTCCGTTGCTCATCGGGGCTGCCTGCGTGCCGTTGGCAGCACGGTGGTTGCGGAGGCGGCTCCTCGTGCGCGGCGCCGAGAAACGAGAGGAGGAGGTGATCGAACTCTGCAGCGTGGTCGCGGGGGAACTGCGGGCGGGCCGGCCGCCGGCGCAGGCGCTGCTGGTGGGGATCGAGCTGGTCGGCCACGGTGAGGAGAGCGGTTTTCTCGGGGGCACGGCGGTGCCGGCTGCCGCCCGCTTCGGCGGCGACGTGCCCGAGGCACTGCGGGAGGCGGCCCGCACGGAGGGGGCGCAGGGACTCGGCGGTTTCGCCGCGTGCTGGCAGGTCGCCGTCGACGGGGGTGCCGGGCTCGCTCGGGCGTTGGAGCGAGTGGGCAGCTCCCTCCGGACGGAGCGGGAGCAACGCGAGGAGCTCCGGGCGCAGTTGGCGGGGCCGTGGGCGACGGTCGTGGTTCTCGCGATGCTGCCTGCGCTGGGGCTCGTACTCGGGAGCGCCATGGAGGCCGACCCGCTCGACGTTCTGTTCCACACCTCCTCCGGCCTCGTCTGTCTCCTGCTCGGCGGCCTCTTCGAAGGAGTCGGCCTCTGGTGGACGTGCGCGATCGTACGAGCCGCGGAACGGGGGTGAGTCGTGTTCGGGGAAGTGCGGGGCCTCGCTCAACTCTGGGGCGCGGGTGCCGGGTTGGTGGCGGCCGGAGCGGTGTGGGCGCTTTTCGGGAGCTGGCGGGAGAGCTGCGGACGGCGGAGGTCGGGGCGCGTGATCCCGGTGGACCGGCCGGAGGGCAAGGAGGCGAGGCAGGGCTCTGGTGAGCAGTCCGGACGGAGCATTCGCACCTTGGCTGCGCTGGGAGCCGGGGCAGGTGCCTGCGCCCTGGTCGGCGGCTGGTCGGGCGTGCTGGCCGGCGTGGTGGTGGCGTGGGGCGTCCAGTGGTGGTTGAGACGGCGGGTGTCGGATTCGGAGAGGGAAGAACGCGAGGAGGTGGCTCGCCAACTGCCCCTCTGCGCCGAGCTTCTGGCCGCGTGTCTCGCGGCCGGTTCGGGACCGGCCGGGGCTGCGGAGGCGGTTGGACGGTCGATCGGTGGCCCGGTCGCAGGGTTGTTGGGGCAGACGGCGAGGGAGCTGCGTCTCGGCGAGGAGCCCGCTCTCGTCTGGGAGCGGTTCGGCTCCGTGCCGGGCGGAGGACGACTCGCACGGTGCATGGCACGCGCGGGAGAGGCAGGCGTTCCGGCCGCGGAGACGGTGAGTCGGCTGGCGGCCGAGCTGAGGGCCGCTGGCGCGCGGCGCGCGGCGGTTCGGGCGCGGCGTGCCGGGGTCATGGTCACCGGGCCGCTGGGGCTGTGCTTCCTGCCTGCCTTCGTGGTGGTCGGTGTGGTGCCTGTGGTGTTGGGGCTGGCCAGGACGCTGGTCTGAGGTGGCCCGAAGGGACGCTGTGCCCGCGGGTCCAGGGAAGAGAACGGGGAAGAGCGGATGCGAGTACGTCGAGCAAAGGGTGCGTGCCTGGTGGCGGCACCGGTACGGGTCACGTCGTGCGGCGCGTATGTCGGCGAGCGCGGGCGGTTGGTGCGCGTCCTGGGCGCTCAGTGGGGGGTGGCGTCCCGTCGCCCGCGGCTGCCGGTGCGCCTGGGAGGAAGCCCGAGGTTGGGCGGCGAGGCCGGCATGAGTACGGCCGAGTACGCCGTCGGCACACTGGGCGCGGCGGCCCTCGCCGCGGTCCTCTACCAGGTGGTCACAGGGGACTCGGTGACGGGAAAGATCGAGGAGCTGATTGCGGGGGCTCTTCGTGCACCGTTCTGACGTCGTGCACCTTTCTGACGAAGGTACGCAGACCGCCGGTGAGGAGGGTCCGCCCTGCCTCCGCAGGACCGCGGCGTCCGAGGTGCGCAGGGCGGCGAGACGCCGCAGAGCACGGTCGCGCACCCCGCGTCGTCGCCCCGGACGGGAACGCAGGGGCCGGGTGCCGTCTCCCGGACGTCGGCAGCCGTGCCAGGCGGGGCGGCCGGGCGGAGGGAGAGGTCGCGAGGGCGGTTTCGTGACCGCCGAAGCAGCCCTCGTGCTACCGGCGTTGGTGATCGTCGCCGCGGTACTGCTCTGGGGGCTCATGGCGGCTGCCGCGCAGATCAGGTGCGTCGATGCTGCGCGGGCGGGCGCCCGAGCAGCAGCACGGGGCGAGGCCGACGACGGCGTACGGAAGGCCGTGCGTACTGCTGCCCCGGCAGGCGCGGTCGTGGAGACGGCGAGAGAGGGGGAGTTGCTGCGTGTGCGAGTCAAAGCGAAGTCGGCAGGGCCGGGGCCGCTTGCGGTGGAACTCGGCGCGGACGCGGTGGCGTTGGCCGAGTCGGGCGTCCCTGGGGGATGAGAGGGGCGCGGCCACCGCCTGTGCTGCGGTCTGCTGTCTGGCCCTGTGCTTCCTCTTCGGGGGCGTGTTGATGCTCGGGCAGGCCGTCGCGGCCCGTCATCGGGCCGGCGCCGCCGCAGACTTGGCCGCCCTCGCCGCGGCGGAGCGCGCGCTGGAGGGTGGTGCGCGGGCCTGTCGGACGGCGCGTCTGGTCGCGTCGGCACAGCGGGCCGAAGTGGTCGCGTGCACGGTGCAGGGCGAGGTCGCCGACCTCACCGCGGTGGCCCGTGCCGGGCCTTACGCGCCCGTGGCGAGGGCGCGTGCCGGACCGCGCGAGGCCGCGGTGGCCGGCGGGACTCCAGGGCCGCGCGAGGAGTGGGCGCCTGGGCTAGGGGCCGTCGTCCGGCCGCCGTCGGGAGCCCGTCCGTCACCGGCGGGCGCGTTTGCAGATGCGGCTCAGTCAGTCGCAGCGCGTGCCGGTGTCGACGCCTTGCCGAGCACCGGAGTTGATGAGCTCGGTGAGCAGGTTCACGGCGCCGCGTTTGTGGAGGGGATCGTTCCCGTTCCCGCACTTCGGCGACTGAATACAGGAAGGGCACCCCGACTCGCACTCGCAGGCGGCGATGGCGTCACGGGTCGCCGTGAGCCATTCCAGCGCGGTGCGGAAGCCGCGCTCGGCGAAGCCGGCGCCGCCGGGATGTCCGTCGTAGACGAAGACGGTGGGGAGAAGCGTGTCCGGGTGCAGCGGAAAGGAGACGCCGCCGATGTCCCAGCGGTCGCAGGTGGCGAAGAGGGGCAGCATGCCGATCGACGCGTGCTCGGCGGCGTGCAGGGCACCGCCGAGGATCTCCGATTCGACGCCGGCCGCGTCGAGTTGGTCGTCCGTCATCGTCCACCAGACCGCCCGCGTGCGCAGCGTGCGCGGCGGCAGGTCGAGCTTGCTCTCGCCGAGCACCTCCCCCGTCACCAGTCGGCGTCTCAGGTAGGAGACGACCTGGTGGGTGACCTCGACGGAACCGAAGCACAACCGTCCCTCGCCCCAGGGGAGTTCGGTCTCGGTCTCCAGGACCGACAGCGAGGTGGTGTCCCTGGCCATGGTCGTCCAGGGCGGGTCGGAGCGTTCCACGAGCGCTGCGGAGCCCTCCAGATCCAGCTCGCGGACGACGTACGTCCTGCCCTGGTGCAGATGGACGGCGCCCTCGTGGACGGTGGTGTGGGCGGCGCCGGCGTCGACGGTGCCGAGCAGCGTGCCGGTCCCTTCTTCGACGACCTGTACGGGGCGTCCGCCGCTGCCGCGGATGTCGACAAGGTCGGCGGGCCGCTCCCTGCGCGTCCAGTACCAGGACGAGCCGCGGCGGCGCAGCAGGCCCTGCGCACCGAGCTTCTCGGTGAGTTCGGCGGCGGAGGGGCCGAAGAGTGCGGAGTCCTCGTCGGCGAGCGGTTTTTCGGCAGCCGCGGCGCACAGGTGAGGAGCGAGGACGTACGGGTTGTCCGGGTCGAGGACGGTCGACTCCACCGGACGGTCGAAGAGCGATTCGGGGTGGTGCACGAGATAGGTGTCGAGCGGGTCGTCACGCGCGACGAGGATGGCGAGGGCTCCCTGCCCGTCCCGTCCGGCGCGCCCCGCCTGCTGCCACAGCGAGGCGAGAGTGCCGGGGTAGCCGGTGATGAGGACGGCGTCGAGTCCGGAGATGTCGACACCGAGTTCGAGGGCCGTGGTGGCCGCGAGCCCCAGCAGTTCGCCGGAGTGGAGCTTTGCTTCCAGCGCCCTGCGCTCCTCGGGAAGGTAGCCGCCGCGGTACGCCGCGACGCGGGGCGAGGGCACCGCGGCCCCGCCGGACACGCCGGTCGGGGAACCGAGCCGCTCCTGAGCGATGAGGGAGATCAACTCGGCCCCGCGGCGGGAGCGTACGAACGCCACGGTGCGGACGGCCTGCTCGGCGAGGGCGGTGAGGAGCGACGCCGACTCCGCGGTGGCGGTACGTCTCACCGGCGCGCCGCCCTCGCCCTCGTACTCGGTGAGCGGCGGTTCCCAGAGCGCGAAGACGGTCTCGCCTCGGGGTGAGGCGTCCTCGGTGACCTCGGCGACGGGCAGCCCGGTCAGCCGCGCTGCTGCGGTGGCGGGTTCCGCCGTGGTGGCGGAGGCGAGGACGAAGACGGGTTCCGATCCGTACCTCGCGCACAGGCGCCGGAGCCGGCGGACGACCTGGGCGACGTGCGAGCCGAAGACGCCCCGGTACGTGTGGCACTCGTCGATGACCACGTAGCGCAGGGCGCGCAGGAAGGAGGACCAGCGCGAGTGCGCCGGGAGGATGCCCCCGTGCAACATGTCGGGGTTGGTGAGGAGGAAGTTGGCGTGGAGCCGCGCCCAGTCCCGTTCTTCGGGCGCGGTGTCGCCGTCGTACGTCGCCGCGCGGACGGCTGTGCCGAGCGGCTCGGCGAGTTCGCGTATCGCGCGGCGCTGGTCGGCGGCGAGGGCCTTGGTGGGGGAGAGGTAGAGCGCGGTAGCGCCCCGTCCGTTGGGTGCTTCGGAGCCGTCGAGGAGGCTGGTGAGCGTGGGGACGAGGTAGCAGAGGGACTTCCCGGAGGCGGTGCCCGTGGCGACGACGACCGATTCGCCTCGTAGGGCGTGGTCGATCGCGGTGGCCTGGTGTTCCCAGGGGCGGTCGACGCCGGATCGGCGGACGGCGTCGATCACTTCCGGCCGGATCGGCCCGGGCCATTCCGCATGGCGACCGGCGCGAGGGGGCAAGTGCTCCGTATGGGTGAGGCGCGCAGCGCGGTCTGACCCTGTAGTGAGACGATCGAGCACGCCGCGAGGGTCGCCACGGCGGACCGTGCCGCAGGACACGGCCGGTGGGCGTACGGTCGCGGACCGTGGGTGCTGTTCGAGGGCCATCGGTACGAGTGTGTCACCGGCGTGACGGACAATGACCGCAAGGCGTCGTACTCGCCTACTGGTAAGTGATTGAATGCCTCTGCGGCTGCCGATCCGTCCCCCGCTTCGGGGGGCACCTCTCGCTGTCAGGCAAGGGGGAGGGAGGACCGAGGGGGCGGACCGCTCGATAGCAAGGTGCTGGAGGTTCCGTGGACCTGTCCCTGTCGACCCGTACTGTCGGTGATCGCACGATCGTCGAGGTCGGTGGCGAGATTGATGTGTACACCGCGCCCAAGCTGCGTGAGCAGCTGGTGGAGCTCGTGAACGATGGCAGCTACCACCTCGTGGTGGACATGGAGGGTGTCGACTTCCTCGACTCCACCGGTCTCGGTGTCCTCGTCGGCGGGCTCAAGAGGGTCCGGGCGCACGAGGGCAGCCTGCGCCTCGTCTGCAACCAGGAGCGCATCCTCAAGATCTTCCGGATCACGGGCCTCACCAAGGTGTTCCCGATCCACGGTTCGGTCGACGAGGCCGTCGCCGCCACGGACTGAGTTCCCGTCGCTCCCTGCGCCGACGCGTCCTGCCGCGCAGCGGTGCGGCAGGACGCAACACCGGATGCAGGGAGACCGGGCGGGTTTTCGCCCGGCCCCCTGCCGCCCAGACTGGAAAGACCGAAGGGGATGGCATGGCCACCGTCGAACTCCGTTTCAGCCCGCTCCCGGAACACGTCCGGACGGCGCGGTTGGTGGCCGCCGCGGTGGCGCGGCGCGCAGGGGTGGACGAGGCGGTGCTCGACGAGGTGCGGCTCGCGGTCGGTGAGGCGTGCACGCGCGCCGTCGCGCTGCACTCCGCCCAGAACCTGAGCAGCCCGGTCCGCGTCGCGCTCGTCGAGGACGAGAAGAAGTTCTCGATCGAGGTCGGTGACAGCGGGCCGCCCCCGCAGCCCGCCGAGTCGCTGCCGACCGAGCAGCCCGCGTCGGCGCCCGAAGAGGAGGGCGAGGGGGAGATGGGACTCGCTGTGATCAGCGGCCTCGTCGACGACCTGGAGGTCGGCGCCGACGACGAGGGCGGGCTGATCAGAATGAGCTGGCCCGTCATCCCCGATGAGGAGCCCGTCTAGCGCTCCACCGTGCAGTCAGCCCCCGGCCGCCCCGGCGCCGGGGGCTTCGTTGTGCGCCGGGATCTGTGGGGCGGGGGCCGCCCTCGAAGGGCGACGCGTGCCCGGTCGCTGCCCGCGGAGCCACCGAGGAGGCGGTACGGCACGGGTGCGCCACGCCCTGGAACGCTCGTCGTCGCCACCACGACTCACCCGCGACAAGCACGCGTTGGCCCGCCGCGGCTTCAACCAGTGGCGTGGAACCGGCGGTTGAGCCGAGCCCCGAGCGATCGTTCCACGCCGTCCCGCCGGCCACGTCAGCAGCACACGCCCCGGGCGGCCTGACGCCGACCCGGCCCGGGACCGCTCCCGGCGAGAAGCGTTTTTCCTGCGCGCACGCCTATTGCGACCAGGGGCAATCCGGCAATAGGAGATCACCGAACTGATCATTTCTCCGGCGTCAGTTGAATTCGGTGTTTACCCCGTGCGAGCGATTTTTCGAGGGGCACAACCCCCTAACCACGCAGGTCGAGCCGGATTCCCGTTGCAGCGCCCTGTTTTGATCAGGAACTGATCCCTACAATCCGTCAACATCTTTGCAGCAGGACGCCTGAGCGTGCTTGCGCGCGCCCATGTGCCAAACGTCAAGGAGGACGAATGGCGGGGCACTTCAGCCCACTTCAGAACCCCCAGTTCTTGGCCGATTCCGCAGAACTGACCACAGGCAACCGCAGTTTGGTGATCGTCATCGCCGTGGTCGCGCTGGCAGCGCTCGGAGTCGCCCTAGTGCTGGTGCGACAAGTACTCGCAGCCGGTGAGGGCACCGAGTCCATGAGGAAGATCGCTGCGGCGGTGCAGGAGGGCGCGAACGCCTATCTCGCACGCCAGTTGCGGACCCTCGGCATCTTCGCCGTGGTGGTCTTCTTCCTGCTCCTGCTCCTCCCGGCCGACGATATGACCCAACGCCTCGGCCGTTCCCTCTTCTTCCTGGTGGGCGCCGCCTTCTCGGCCGCGACCGGCTATGTCGGAATGTGGTTGGCGGTGCGCAGCAACGTCCGCGTGGCGGCTGCCGCCCGCGAGGCGACACCGGCGGAGGGAGAGCCCAAGACCGACCTCACGGCGGTCTCCCACCGCGCGATGAAGCTCGCCTTCCGGACCGGAGGCGTGGTCGGCATGTGCACCGTCGGCCTCGGCCTCTTCGGTGCCGCGTGCGTCGTCCTCGTCTACGCGGCGGACGCGCCGAAGGTGCTGGAGGGCTTCGGCCTCGGTGCGGCGCTGATCGCGATGTTCATGAGGGTCGGCGGCGGCATCTTCACCAAGGCGGCCGACGTCGGCGCCGACCTCGTCGGCAAGGTGGAGCAGGGCATCCCCGAGGACGACCCGCGCAACGCGGCGACGATCGCCGACAACGTGGGCGACAACGTCGGCGACTGCGCCGGCATGGCGGCCGACCTCTTCGAGTCGTACGCGGTCACCCTCGTCGCCGCCCTGATCCTCGGCACGGTCGCGTTCGGCGACGTCGGCCTCGGCTTCCCGCTGATCGTCCCCGCGATCGGTGTGGTGACGGCGATGATCGGAATCTTCGTCGTGGCACCGCGGCGCTCCGACCGGAGCGGGATGACCGCGATCAACCGGGGCTTCTTCGTCTCGGCGTGCATCTCGATCGTCCTCGTGGCGATCGCCGTCTTCACCTACCTGCCCAGCAGCTACGCCGAGCTGACGGGCGCCGAGGCCGCGCTCCAGCAGCACGACGGCAACCCGCAGGTGCTCGCACTCGTCGCCGTCGCGATCGGCATCGTGCTCGCGGCGCTGATCCAGCAGCTCACCGGGTACTTCACGGAGACGAGCCGGCGTCCGGTGCGCGACGTCGGCAAGACGTCGCTCACCGGCCCGGCGACGGTGGTGCTCTCCGGGTTCTCGCTCGGCCTCGAATCGGCCGTGTACTCCGCCGTGCTCATCGGGCTCAGCGTCTACGGCGCCTTCCTGCTCGGCGGCACCTCGGTGATGCTGGCGCTCTTCGCGGTGGCCCTCGCGGGCACCGGGCTCCTCACGACCGTCGGCGTGATCGTGGCCATGGACACCTTCGGCCCCGTCTCCGACAACGCGCAGGGCATCGCCGAGATGTCGGGCGACGTGGAGGGCGAGGGCGCGCAGGTCCTCACCGACCTCGACGCCGTCGGGAACACCACGAAGGCGATCACCAAGGGGATCGCCATCGCGACGGCGGTGCTCGCGGCCGCGGCGCTGTTCGGTTCGTACAGCAGAGAGATCAGCGAGGCCGTCTCCAAGTACAACGTCTCGGTGGGCAGCGAGTTGGGGCTGAGCCTCGACATCGTCCAGCCCAACAACCTCGTCGGGCTGATCCTCGGCGCGGCCGTGGTCTTCCTCTTCTCCGGGCTGGCGATCAACGCCGTCTCGCGTTCGGCCGGCGCCGTCGTCTTCGAGGTGCGGCGGCAGTTCCGCAGCAAGCCCGGGATCATGGACTACTCGGAGAAGCCGGAGTACGGCCGCGTCGTCGACATCTGCACCAAGGACGCGCTCAGGGAGTTGACGACACCTGGGTTGCTCGCCGTGATGGCGCCGATCTTCGTCGGGTTCACGCTCGGCGTGGGCGCGCTCGCCTCGTTCCTCGCGGGTGCGATCTGTACCGGCATCCTGATGGCCGTCTTCCTCTCCAACTCCGGTGGCGCGTGGGACAACGCGAAGAAGCTGGTCGAGGACGGGCACCACGGCGGCAAGGGCAGCGTGGCGCACGAGGCGACGGTGATCGGCGACACGGTCGGCGACCCGTTCAAGGACACCGCGGGCCCGGCGATCAACCCGTTGCTCAAGGTGATGAACCTGGTCGCTCTCCTGATCGCTCCGGCCGTGGTGAAGTTCAGCTACGGCTCGGACGCGAGCATCGGCACGCGCATCCTGATCGCGGTCGTCTCGATCGCCATCATCGTCGGCGCCGTCTACGTCTCCAAGCGGCGCGGCATCGCCGTGGGTGACGAGGGCGAGGGGTCGGACGCGGATTCCGTGACGAAGCCCACCGATCCGGTCGCGGCTTCCTGAGCCGTACCGGGGCTGTGACTCAACACACGGGCGGACGCGGCGAGTTGCTGCCGCGTCCGCCCGTTCTGCCGGGTGGCACGGGCGTCGAGGGCGCACGGGAGCCCGGTGGGCGCCCCTGCGTATTTGGTGCAAATGGCTGCAATACGGGCGGAGCCATCCGGCGGCCGCCTCGCGCACCGTCCCGTCCCGTGTATGTTCCGGGCCGAACAGCCATGGAAGGGACCGAACCGGTGAACAAGAAGCTCGCGCTCGCACTCACCTCCAGTGCGGCACTCGCACTCGCGCTGACCGGATGCGGCGACGACAGCGGCGAGAAGACGGACGAGTGGGCCAAGAAGGTCTGCGACGACGTGCAGCCACAGGTGAAGAAGATCCAGGAGGCGAACTCCTCGATCAACGAGGCATCCCGCCAGAACCAGTCGTCCGAAGAGGTCAAGAAGACCGACTCGGCCGCCTTCCAGCAGATCTCCGGCGCCTACAAGTCCCTCGCCCGCTCCGTCGACGATGCGGGCGCGCCCCCCGTCGACGACGGCGAAAAGCTCCAGAAGGACGCGGTCGACGAGCTCAACGGCCTCTCCAAGCAGTACGCCGGCCTCAAGTCCACCGTCGACAAGCTCGACACCGACGACCAGTCGAAGTTCGCACAGGGCCTGAAGAACATCGCGAGCAAGCTCGACACGCTCGGCAAGAACGGCGACAGGGCGCTCAACAAGCTCCAGTCCGGCGATGTCGGCAGGGCGATGTCCGAGCAGAAGGGCTGCCAGCGTCCGTCGACCTCCGCGACCCCGCCGACGCCCTCCTGACCGTCGGCGAGGCGCCCGTGTGCACCCCCGCCGGGGCGCACCCGCTCCCGGCGCGGGGCACGCGCGTCACAATGGGCGCGTGAGTACGTACGAGCTTCCCCGCCCGGAACCGCAGACCGCAGAGCACCTCCGCAAGGCCCTCCTTGCCGCCGGCTTCACCGCCGACGGGCTGCTGGAGCTGCTGGGCGCCCCCGCCTACGCCGCGCTCGCCCGCGGCGAGACCGTCCCCGCGCTCCGAGCGACGCGCGGGGACGGCGCGTTGGAGGGGCTGATCCGGCTCTTCCTTCTGCAACAGCCCGTTCCCGCCGAGCGGGCCGGGCAGCTCCTGCCGCTCCCCGAGGCGCTCGCGGACGGGTGGCTCGCCCGCGTCGACGACGACGTGCACGCCACCGTCGACATCCGCCCCTACGGCGGCCCGGACGGAGAGGACTGGTGGATCGTCAGCGACCTCGGCTGCGCCGTCGGCGGCCGGGACGGAGCGCACCGCGGCGGCGAGGCCGACCGCGAGGTTGTGCTCGGCGTCGGCGGCGCGTCGACGACGCTCGCCGGCCTCACCCTCCGCGGCCCCGTGCGCAACGCCCTTGACCTCGGCTCCGGTTCGGGCGTGCAGACGCTCCACCTGAGCCGGCACGCCACCTCGGTGACCGGGACCGACCTCAACCCGCGCGCCCTCCGCTGCACCCGGCTCACGCTCGCGCTCTCCGGCGCGCCGGACGCCGAACTCCGGGAGGGCTCGCTGTACGACGCGGTCCGCGGCGAGGGCCCGTACGACCTGATCGTCTCCAACCCGCCGTTCGTCATCTCGCCCGGTGCCCGGCTCACCTACAGGGACGGCGGGATGTCCGGCGACGACCTGTGCCGCGGCCTCGTCGAGAGGAGCGCCGAGCACCTCGCGGAAGGCGGGTACTGCCAATTCCTCGCCAACTGGGAGCACCGCGAGGGCGAGGACTGGCGGAAGCGCGTCTCCTCCTGGGTCCCGCGGGGGTGCGACGCCTGGATCGTCCAGCGCGAGGTGCAGGACGTCGCCGAGTACGCGGAGCTGTGGCTGCGCGACGCCGGGGACCACCGCGGCGACCCGGCCGCGTACGCGGAGCGGTACGACGCGTGGTTGGACGAGTTCGCGCGCAGGGGCACGCACGCGGTCGGCTTCGGGTGGATCACCGTGCGGCGCAGCGGGGCGCGTACCCCCTCGGTGCTCGCGGAGGAGTGGCCGCACCCCGTGGAGCAGCCGCTCGGGGAGGCGGTCGCGGCGCACTTCGCTCGGCAGGACCACCTCCGCTCCGTCGACGACGCCGACCTCCTCGCGGGCCGCTTCGTCCTCGCCGAAGGCGTGGTCCAGGAACAGGTCGGAACCCCGGGTTCCGAGGACCCGGAGCACGTGGTGCTGCGGCAGCAGCGGGGCATGCGCAGGGCGACGAGCGTCGACACCGTCGGCGCCGGGTTCGCCGGTGCCTGCGACGGTTCGCTGCCTGCCGGGCGCATCCTCGATGCCATCGCGCAGCTCCTCGGCGAGGACCCGGCCGTGCTCCGGGCGCGTATGCCGGAGGCGCTGCGGCGCCTCGTCGAGCAGGGGTTCCTGGAGCCGGCCGAGTAGCGCGGGGGCGAGGGCGGGCGAAGCCGTGGCGAGTGGGAGGTTCGGCGTGGCGGGGGACATCCGGTGGCGCACCGGCAGGTCGCGGTCGTGGGGATCGGGGGGCGGAAC
The DNA here is from genome assembly GCF_000262345.1 of Streptomyces xiaopingdaonensis. Lineage (GTDB taxonomy): Bacteria > Actinomycetota > Actinomycetes > Streptomycetales > Streptomycetaceae > Streptomyces > Streptomyces xiaopingdaonensis. The sequence goes on from NZ_AJTQ01000077.1 coordinate 26,657, forward strand.
ACCTGGCTGTCGGGTTACCGTTCGAGTGGCGTTGTGGACTTTTCCCGTTTGACATGGGGGCGGGAGGTACCGTCACACTCCGCAGCGACACCCATGCCGACCGGAGAGAAGAGCGACAGTTGTCCCCGACCCGCGAGACCGCAGACGGCGGGCGCCGACTCGTGATTGTCGAGTCCCCTGCCAAGGCCAAAACGATCAAGGGCTATCTCGGCCCTGGTTATGTGGTCGAAGCCAGCGTCGGGCACATCCGCGACCTGCCGAACGGCGCCGCCGAGGTCCCCGCCAAGTACAAGGGAAAACCCTGGGCCCGCCTCGGTGTCAACGTCGACGAGGACTTCGAGCCGCTCTACGTCATCAACAGCGACAAGAAGGACCAGGTCAAGAAGTTGAAAGAGCTTCTGGCCGAGTCCGACGAACTCCTTCTCGCCACCGATGAGGACCGGGAGGGCGAGGCGATCGCCTGGCACCTGAGAGAGGTGCTGAAGCCGAAGGTCCCCGTCCGCCGCATGGTCTTCCACGAGATCACCAAGAGCGCCATCCAGGACGCCGTCGAGCACCCGCGCGAGCTCAACCAGCGTCTCGTCGACGCGCAGGAGACGCGGCGCATCCTCGACCGCCTCTACGGCTACGAGGTCTCGCCCGTGCTGTGGAAGAAGGTGATGCCGAAGCTGTCGGCCGGCCGCGTGCAGTCGGTCGCGACGCGGCTCGTCGTCGAGCGGGAGCGCGAGCGGATCGCCTTCCGTTCCGCCGAGTACTGGGACCTGACCGGCACGTTCGCGACGGGGCGGGCGGGGGACGCCTCGGACCCGAGCACGTTCGGTGCCAGGCTCAGCAGCGTCGACGGCCGCCGTGTGGCGCAGGGCCGCGACTTCGGTGCGGACGGCCGGCTCAAGGACTCGGCCCAGGTCCTCCACCTCGACGAGGAGCAGGCGCGCGCGCTCGCCGCCGCGCTGGAGGAGACGGTCTTCACCGTCCGCTCCGTCGAGTCCAAGCCGTACCGCCGCTCCCCGTACGCACCCTTCCGCACCACGACGCTCCAGCAGGAGGCGAGCCGCAAGCTCGGCTTCGGTGCCAAGTCGACGATGCAGGTGGCCCAGAAGCTGTACGAGAACGGCTTCATCACCTACATGCGGACGGACTCCACCACCCTCTCCGACACCGCGGTCAACGCGGCCCGTGCGCAGGTCACCCAGCTCTACGGCGCCGAGTACCTCCCCGACAGGCCCCGCACGTACGCGGGCAAGGTGAAGAACGCGCAGGAGGCGCACGAGGCGATCCGCCCCTCGGGCGACCGCTTCCGTACCCCGGCCGAGACGGGTCTCACCGGCGACCAGTTCCGGCTCTACGAGCTGATCTGGAAGCGCACCGTCGCCTCGCAGATGAAGGACGCCACGGGCCAGTCGGTGACGGTCCGCGTGGGAGGCAGGTCCTCGGACGGCCGCGAGGCGGAGTTCAGCGCCACGGGCAAGGTGATCACCTTCCACGGTTTCCTCAAGGCGTACGTCGAGGGCGCCGACGACCCCAACGCCGAGCTCGACGACCGCGAGCGCCGCCTCCCGCAGGTGAGCGAGGGCGACTCCCTCTCGGTCGAGGAGCTCACGGCCGACGGCCACGCCACGAAGCCCCCGGCCCGCTACACCGAGGCGACCCTGGTGAAGGAGCTGGAGGAGCGGGAGATCGGCCGCCCCTCCACCTACGCCTCGATCATCAGCACCATCCTCGACCGCCGCTACGTCTTCAAGAAGGGCACGGCGCTGGTGCCGTCCTTCCTGAGCTTCGCCGTCGTCGGCCTCCTGGAGAAGCACTTCGGACGTCTCGTCGACTACGACTTCACGGCGAAGATGGAGGACGACCTCGACCGCATCGCAGCGGGCGACGCCGAGTCGGTCCCGTGGCTGCGCAGGTTCTACTTCGGCGAGGGCGACGCGGAGGGCGCGGCCGTCGAGGCCGGAGGCGACGGCGACCACCTCGGCGGGCTCAAGGAGCTCGTCTCCGACCTCGGCGCCATCGACGCCAAGGGCGTCTCGTCGTTCCCCGTGGGCGAGGGGATCACGCTGCGCGTCGGCCGGTACGGCCCGTACGTGGAGGGCCCCCCGCAGAAGGAGGACGAGCCGGGCCACCGCGCCGACGTTCCGGACGACCTCCCGCCGGACGAGCTCACCGTCGAGTACGCGAAGGAACTCCTCGCCAAGCCGAGCGGTGACTTCGAGCTGGGCACCGAGCCGGAGACGGGTCGGGAGATCGTGGCGCGCAACGGCCGCTTCGGCCCGTACGTCACGGAGGTGCTCCCCGAGGGCACCCCGAAGACGGGGAAGAACGCGGTGAAGCCGCGCACCGCCTCGCTGCTGCGCTCGATGTCCCTGGAGACGATCACGCTCGACGAGGCGCTGAAGCTCCTTTCGCTCCCCCGGCTCGTGGGCACGGACCCGCAGTCCGAGGAGGAGATTTATGCCTACAACGGGCGCTACGGCCCCTACATGAAGAAGGGCACCGATTCGCGCTCGCTGGAGACCGAGGAGCAGATCTTCACGATCACGCTGGAAGAGGCGCTGGAGATCTACTCCAAGCCGAAGCAGCGCGGAAGGGCCGCGGCGAAGCCCCCGCTCAAGGAGCTCGGCACCGACCCGCAGACGGAGAAGCCGGTCGTCGTGAAGGACGGCCGCTTCGGTCCGTACGTCACCGACGGCGAGACCAATGCCACGTTGCGCCGGGACGACGACGTCGAGACGATCACGGCGGAGCGCGGCTTCGAACTCCTCGCGGACAAGCGGGCGAAGGGGCCGACGAAGAAGGCGGCGAAGAAGACCGCTGCCAAGAAGACGGCCGCGAAGAAGACCACGGCGAAGAAGACGGCCGCGAAGAAGACGGCGGCGAAGAAGACGGCGGGCAAGTCGACCGCGAAGAAGACGGCGAAGAGCACCGCGAAGCAGACGACGGCGAAAAAGGCGTCGTCGGACGGCAGTTCCGCCGGGGCGGAGAAGGCCGAGGCGGCGCAAGGCGCCGGAGAGTAGGGCCTCGAGGGCGTCATCCGGGCGGAAGTTCCCTGGGGGACCGGGAGTTGACTCTTTCGGGGGGTGCCCTGGGTGCCCGGGTGGACGCGGTGGGAGAGGCGCGCGTCGGGGATGCGGTGGGTTGTCCCGCAAGCTCCGAGGCCCCGCTCGTCCGTGCCACCCCTCGCCTCCCGCCCGTTTGTTCGGGCACCGCCACAAGGTGTCGGTCACTCCCGATACGCTGGCGGAATGACGCGTGCAGAGCAGCCAACGGGCGCGAACCCCACACCCGACGACGCCCTCGCCGCTGAGTCCCGCGACGGCGCCGTGGGGGCGCTGTTGCGCTTCCCGCCGCTGCGGCGGCTGTGGAGTGCACAGTTCGCCGGCGGGATCGGCGACGTCCTGGGCCTCCTGGTGCTGGTCCTGCTGGCGGTGCAGGCCGCCACCGTCCATGCGATCAGCGGGGACCCGATCTTCGGCGGCGGGTACCGCGACATCGCGCTGGTCGTCGCCGTCGTCCTCGGCGTGCGCCTGCTCGCCGTTCTCCTCTTCGGCGCGGTGCTCCTCGGGCCCGTCTCTGCGCTCGTCAACCAGGAGAAGAAGATCCTCGACCGGCGCTGGACGCTCTTCGGGACGCTCGCGTTCCGCGCCGTCGCGCTGATCGTCGCGCCGCTCTGGATCGACTGGACCCCGGGCAGCGCATTCGCGCTGATCCTCGTGACGGTCTTCACCACCGGTGTCGCCGAGCGCCTCGCCACCGTCACGAGGGACGCCGTCGCCCCGGCGCTGCTTCCCGAGCCGCCGCCCGGACTCGCCGGCGCCGAGCGGGAGTTCAACGGCATTGTGCTGCGCCCCGTCCCCGACCACCGCGAGGCGCTCGGGCGGCTCTGGCTGCGCACCGGCTTCGGCGCGCTGCCGCTCGCCGCGACCGCCCTCGTCGTGGCGACCCTCGTCGGCAACCTTCTCGGCACCGGCGTCGCCTGGTTCGCCGACCACCAGGCCGCGCTCGCCTCGTACGTCGCGGCCGGTCTCCTCGCCGCCGGCGCCTCCCTCACCTACTTCCTCGCCCTCCCCGACACCCCGACCTCCCGTCCGCGCTCCCCGCTCGAGGGGCTGCGTCGGCCGCGGTCGGCCGAGGGAACGGAGAAGGGGCGCACGGGGGCCGTCGGGCTGCTCGTCCTCGCCGGCTCCGCCGTCGGGGGTGCTCTCGCGGGGGCCGTCGGGCTCGCCGTGCTCGAGGCGTTCGACCTCGGCGGCGGTCCCGTCGCGTTCGGACTGCTGGTGCTCGGGCTCACCGCGGGTTCGGTGGCGGGCGTGCGCCTCGCGCCCCGGACGCTGCCCGCGCTTTCCCGGCGTCGGCTGCTGCCGCTCTCGCTCGCCCTCACCGGCGTCGCGCTGCTGTGCATGGGGCTCGTCCCCGACACGGCCACCGTGCTCGTGCTCTCCGTGCTCGCGGGAGCAACCGCCGGTGTGGCGGCGAACACCGCCCACGCCCTCCTCGATCAGGAGACCGAGGAGTCCCGTCGGGCCAGGACCACCGCGCACCTCCAGGCCGTCGTCCGGCTCACCGTCGCGATCTGCGCGGTGGTGGCGCCCGTGCTCGCGGCATTCATCGGCCGGCACCGCGTGGAGAGCGGCGACTTCGTCTTCGCGCACGGCGGTGCCTCCTTCACACTGATGCTCGTCGGTGCGCTGCTGCTGCCCGTCGCCGCCCTCGTCCTCGGCCGGCTCGACGACCGGCAGGGCGTGCCGCTCCGGCGCGACCTCGCGGACGCCTTCGGGGCCGACACCTCGGGCCGGGCACCGGCGGAGCACGGCTTCTTCCTCGTCCTCGAAGGAGGGGACGGAGCGGGGAAGTCCACGCAGGTCGAGGCGCTCGCCGAGTGGCTCAAGGGCAAGGGGCACGAAGTCGTCGTCACCAGGGAGCCCGGCGCGACGCCGATCGGCAAGCGCCTTCGCTCGATCCTGCTCGACGTCTCCTCGGCGGGCGTTTCCCACCGGACGGAGGCCCTCCTCTACGCCGCGGACCGCGCGGAGCACGTCGACACCGTCGTGCGTCCTGCCCTGGAGCGGGGCGCCGTCGTCCTCTCCGACCGGTACATCGACTCCTCCGTCGCCTATCAGGGCGCCGGCAGAGACCTCGCGCCGAGCGACGTCGCGCGCATCTCGCGGTGGGCGACGGACGGCCTCGTCCCGCACCTCACCGTGCTCCTCGACGTAGTGCCGCAGACGGCCCGCGAACGCTTCACCGAGGCGCCGGACCGCCTGGAGTCCGAGCCGCCCGAGTTCCACGAGCGGGTTCGCGCGGGCTTCCTCACCCTCGCCGCCGCCGACCCTGCCAGGTACCTCGTCGTCGACGCCGCGCAGGCCCCGGAGACGGTCACCACCGCGATCCAGCACCGTGTCGACCAGGTCCTGCCGCTCTCGGAGGCCGAGAAGCAGGCGCAGGAAGAGGCACGCAAGGCGGCCGAGGAGGAGGCACGCCGCAAGGCCGAGGAGGAGCGCAGGCGCAAGGAGGAAGAGGAGCGCCTGGAACGCGAACGCCAGGAACAGCTCGAGAAGTTGCGCGCCGAGGAGGAAGAGCGCAAGCGGCGCGAGGCCGAGTTCCAGAAGCAGCAGGAGGAGGCCCGTCAGGCCGAGGAGGCGAGGCGCAGAGCAGAGGAGGAGCGCCGGCGCCAGGAGGAGGAAGAGCGCAGGGAGCGCGAGCGCCGCGAAGCCGAGGAGCGCGCGTACCACGAGGAGCAGGAGCGGCTCCGCCGGCGCAAGGCCGAGGAGGAACGGCTCCGCGCCGAGGCCGAGGAGCGCCGGCAGGAACGCCAGCGCAAGGCGGAGGAGGCGCTGCTCCGCACCGAGCGTGCGCGCGAGGCCGAGCAGCAGCGGGAGGCTCCGCCCGCCGCGCCCGACGGCACCGAGGCCGACACGGCGAAGCTCCCCCAGGTCCCCGGTTCGGGCACGGGTCGGCGGCACTCCCTCTCGAAGGAGCCGAAGGCCGAGTGGCCCTCTTCCGAGGAGACGCGCCCCCTCCCGCAGGCCGAGTGGCCGGGCGAGGAGACGACCGTCCTGCCCCAGGTGCCGGAAGAGGAGACGCCGCGCCCCGAGGGCTCGGAGGCCGACACCGCCGAGTGGCAGTTCCGCCGCGAGGGCTTCGCCGCCGCCGAGCTGGAGGAGCGCACGCGCGAGTTGCCGCAGGTGGACCCGGAGGCGCAGAAGCCTCGCCGCCCGCGCCCCGAGTGGGCGGAGGAGACCCCGCTCGACGACGTCCCCTCGCTCGCCGACGAACTCCTCGGCCCGCACGGCGACGACTGGCAGCGCCCCGAGGACGAACAGCCCCGGCAGGAGGACGACGAGGACGGCCGGCGGGAGCACTGAGCCGGACCTGTGAGCGGCCGTCCGCCGCTGTCACCCCCGTCGACGACAATGGGGTGCGCGGCGGACGAGTCGTGAGAGCACAGGAAGGACGTGGACGATGGCTGTCTGGGACGACCTCGTCGGTCAGGAGCGGGCGACCCGGCAGCTCACGGCTGCCGCCTCCGACGCCGACTCGTTCGTGACGGCAGAGTCGCAGACGCCGGGCTCGGCGAGGCTCTCGGGCTCCTCCATGACGCATGCGTGGCTCTTCACGGGGCCGCCCGGCTCCGGAGTCGCCTCCGCCGCCCGCGCGTTCGCCGCCGCGCTCCAGTGCGTCAGTCCGGATCGCGCAGCGAACGGCCCCGGGTGCGGTTTCTGCGAGGGCTGCCACACGGCCGTCGTCGGGACGCACGCGGACGTCGAGGTCGTCCGTACCGACCTGCTCACCATCGGCGTCAAGGAGACCCGTGACCTCGTCCGCAGGGCGCAGCTCTCCCCCGCGGGCGGGCGCTGGCAGGTGATCGTCCTGGAGGACGCCGACCGCCTCACCGAGGGCGCGGGGAACGTCCTGCTCAAGGCGGTCGAGGAGCCGGCGCCGCGCACGGTGTGGCTGCTGTGCGCTCCTTCGACCGAGGACGTCCTCCCCACCATCCGCTCCCGTTGCCGCCACCTCGCGCTCCACACCCCGCCCGTCGACGCAGTCGCCGAAGCCCTCGTCACGCGGGACGGCATCGATCCCGAGGCTGCCGCCTACGCCGCCCGCGTCACCCAGGGCCACCTGGAACGCGCCCGCCGGCTCGCGACGGACGAGCGTGCCCGTCAGCGCCGGTCCGCCGTGCTGCGTCTGCCGGTCGAGGTCGACGAGGTCGGCAGCGCCCTGCGCGCCGCACAGCAACTGATCGACGCCGCGGCCGAGGACGCCAAGCAGGTCGCCGAGGAGCTCGACGCCACGGAGACGGAGGAGTTGCGCGCCGCTCTCGGCGGTGCCGAGGGGAAGCGGATGCCGCGCGGTACGGCGGGCGCGATGAAGGAGCTGGAGGACCGCCAGAAGCGCCGCGCCACACGCACCCAGCGCGACTCCCTCGACCTCGCCCTCACCGACCTCACCGCCTTCTACCGCGACGTCCTCGCCGACCAGTTGGGCTCCCGCGGCGAGCTCTCCAGCGTCGACGCCCAGGACGCGGTCCACCGCCTCGCCGCCTCCAGCCGGCCGGAGCAGACGCTCCGTCGGATAGAGGCCGTGCTGGAGTGCCGTACGGCGCTGAGCCGCAACGTCGCGCCGCTCCTCGCCGTCGAGTCGATGACGATGGCGCTCCGCGCGGGCTGAGCAAGCGGCGCCGTCGTCGGTGCAGGCGCGCACCGCGGCGCTGGCGCGAGCTGCGTGCGCCCCTGTCGGCCGTGGGAGGGTACGGGAGAAGCACCGGTGAGGACCGGAGCCGCGGGTGGCTCCGTCCGCGAAACGAGGGGTTGGTCCATGCACTCGAGGCTGCGTATCCGTCCGGGCCGCGGGCGGTCAGCCGCACGCCGCCCCGCCGCCGTGGTGCTCGCCGCGGCGCTCCTCGCTGCCGGCTGCTCGGCCGGCGACGGCGGAGACACCTCGGACGGTTCCTCACGAGGTGCCGGCTCGGGAGCCAAGGAACCGGGCGACCCGGAGGCGAAGCCGCTCGAGCCCCTTCCCACCGAGGTACCGAAGTCCCTGAAGCCTTACTACGCACAGAAGTTGGCGTGGGAATCCTGCGGCCAGACCGGCTTCGAGTGCGCCGACCTGCGCGTCCCTCTCGACTACGACTCCCCGCGGAAGAGCGAGGAGCTGAAGCTCTCCGTCGTCCGCAAGAAGGCCGAGGGCGACGGCCGGCGCATCGGCTCCCTTCAGGTCAACCCCGGCGGCCCCGGCGGCTCCGCGATCGACTACGTCCAGCAGGCCGCGGCCCTCTCGTACCCGCAGGCGGTGCGCGACCGCTACGACATCGTCGGCATGGACCCCCGCGGCGTCGCCCGCAGCGAGCCGATCGAATGCCTGGACGACGCCGGGATGGACACCTTCACCACGGTCGACCAGACCCCGGACGACGCCGAGGAGGTCGGTCGACTCACCTCCGCGTACAAGAAGTTCGCCGAGGGGTGCAAGAAGCGCTCGGGCGCCCGCCTCGCCCACGTCTCCACCACGGAGGCCGCCCGCGACATGGACCTCCTCCGCAGCGCACTCGGCGACGACAGGCTCTACTACCTGGGCGCCTCCTACGGTACCTACCTCGGTGCGACGTACGCCGGCCTCCACCCGCAGCGAGCGGGCCGCCTCGTCCTCGACGGCGCGATGGACCCGTCCCTCAGCTCCCTCCGCATCAACCGCGAGCAGACGGGCGGCTTCGAGACCGCCTTCCGCGCCTTCGCGGAGGACTGCGTGGGGCGCACCGACTGCCCGCTCGGCACCGGTTCGGTGAAGGAGGCGGGGGAGCGCCTCGCCGCCTTCTTCAAGAAGACCGATGCGCGCCCCCTCAAGACGGACCAGCAGGGCCGCCGCCTCACCGAGTCGCTCGCCACCACGGGCGTGATCCGCGCCATGTACGACGAGGGCAGCTGGCCCGCCCTCCGCGAAGCGCTCAAGGACGCCCGGCGCGGCAACGGTTCGTCCCTCCTGATGCTCTCCGACGACTACTACGAACGCTCCCCCGACGGCAGTTACTCCAACATCATGTACGCCAATCCGGCGGTCAACTGCCTGGACATTCCAGCCGCGTTCGACGGCCCCGCAGACGTCCGCAAGGCGCTGCCCTCCTTCGAGAAGGCGTCCCCCGTCTTCGGCCGCGGCTTCGCATGGGCAGCCCTCAACTGCGCGTACTGGCAGGCCGAACCGGCGGACGAGCCGCACACCATCGAGGCGAAGGACGCCGACCCCATCGTCGTCGTCGGCACCACCAGGGACCCTGCGACCCCCTACCGCTGGGCAGAGGGCCTCGCCGCCCAACTCTCCTCGGCCCGCCTCCTCACCTACGACGGCGACGGCCACACCGCCTACCTCCGCGGCAGCTCCTGCATCGACTCCGCCATCAACGACTACCTCCTCTCCAACAAGCCCCCCAAGGACGGCACCACCTGCTCCTGACCCCCACCAGGGGCCGGTCGGAACCACCCACGCCAACCCTGTAGACTTACGTTCGCCGCAGCCCCGACGGGCTGCCACGCCGCCTTAGCTCAGTCGGCCAGAGCGACGCACTCGTAATGCGTAGGTCTCGGGTTCGAATCCCGAAGGCGGCTCCATGGTGAACCCCAGGTCAGGCCTCTGACCTGGGGTTTCTTCGTTTATTGACCGTGCGATCCGGGCTATTCGGACATTCGTGGTCTATGCATCGCAATGCGTAGGTCGCGGGTTGGCGCGCTGTCGCCAGCTGTCCATCACGCGGCTTTGACCTGCTCCTTAGGGGCGCTGCACCGTCGGACTGACTTTTTATTCCGTGGCTCCGGTGGACATCCGGTGGACGGGCGTGCTCGGTGCTCTGTCAGGAGTGAGCCAAATCGACGGCCGCTGTCCCGCTCTGCCACAGGCAGCGTGGCGCCCGCGACCCCTCTGCTGGTCTGGGCCTCACAGCTCGTCGCGGTGCTTCGGACCAGGACGCGAACCAGGCGGTGCTACTCGGGACGCTCGCAGACAGCCTCGATGTTGTTGCCGTCGGGGTCACGTACGAAGGCGGCGTAGTACGTGTCGTGATACTGCGGCCAGACTTTCGGTGGGTGCAGGACCTCAGCCCCCACGGCGACAGCGGCCGTGTGGAAGGCGTCGACCGCCGACCGGTCGGAGGCGGTGAAGGCCAGGTGGCTCTCGCGAGCCCGGGAACCGTCAGGTCCCGGTACAGGGCCGATCCAGAACTCGGGGCGTTCGTCGCCGTATCCGATGCGGCCTTGGTGCTCGATGCGGCGGCCGGCGCCCAGGGGCGCGAGCACGGCGTCGTAGAACGCGGCACTGGCCGGTACATGTGCGGTCTGGATTTCCACGTGGTTCAGCACCAGTCCTCCTGTTTCGTGTGAGGCGCCGAGGTTCGACGAGGGGCAGCGGTCATCAGTCTTGATAGCCGAAGAAGGCCCTGATCTCGTGCAGGACGCGATCGGGGGCCTCATGCGACATCCAGTGCCCGCTCTCGACCGCTGCTCCGGTCACGTGCGGCGCGGCGCTGCGAATCCCGCAGAGCAGCCCCTCGAACAGGCGGGTCTGGGCGAGGAAGCGGACGGGGATCGTGAGCGGATCGGCCATGAAACGCCGGTTGTCCGCTTCGTCCTGCGGCCAGGCCTGGTAGAGACGTGACCCGTTGTGCATGACCCCCGGGCGGGAGTATGCGCGGGTGTACTCATCCACCGCGTGCGGCGGCACCGGCTCCTCGACACCGGGCGAGTTGGCCCGGTAGAAGTACTCGAGGTACAGACGTTCACGGCCCGCAACGAGCTGCTCGAACAGTGGCTCCTGGGAATGGAACGAGAAGTGGTAGGACAGCGGCTTCACCTGCTCGTACGACAGCTCTCCGCCGGTCACGGGGAAGTCCATCATGAGAAGGCCGGAGAACTGCTCACGCCACTGTGCCACGAGGGCGTAGGCGACGGCGCCACCCGCGTCGTGGGCGACGAGCTGGACACCGCTGGTGTACCCGAGCTTGGTCAGGAGCCGGTGGACGTAGCGCGAGAGGGTCGCCTTGTCGTGCGACGCGACGCTCCCACTGGAGTCCCCGAATCCGGGCAGGTCGACGGCGATCACGGTATGGCCGGGGAGCAGATCGGCCATGATCGTGCGGTAGGCGTACCAGGTCTCGGGGAACCCGTGCAGCAGCACGATCGGGTGCGGTCCGTCGCCGCCCACGACGTAATGCATCTGCAGGCCGTCGACGGTGGTGAAGCGGTGCTTGAAATGCTCGTTGAACTGTGGGTCGTCGCGTGTTGCGGCGTCGTGTCCCTGGCTCAGTGGGGTTTCCGAAGCGAGCAGTCCGGTAGGGGTCACGGGAGATTCTCCTTGAAGTGTCGGGGTTAGGAATGCGTCGTGGTCGGCCGGGAGGAGCCGCGTCGGACGAGGGACGTGAGAGCGGTGAGTACGGCCAGTGCCGAGATGACGCCGGCGAGGTAGAAAGCCGGAGCGATGCCGGAGGCCACCTGGCCGGGTTCCCCGGCACCGATGTAGACGGCCACGATCACGGCGATGCCCAGGGATCCGGACACCTGCTGGACCATCTGCAGGAAGCCGGACATCGAGCCGGTGTGTTCCGGCGGAAGATGGTCCATGATCATGACGGTGGCCGGGGTGAACACCAGGGCGGCACCGAGGCTGTGGACGACCAGCGGTGCCAGCACACCGCCGCCGTATGTACTGCCGCTGTCGAGTTGCGCGAACCAGACGAAGCTGACCGCCACGAGCACGCTCCCGGCCACGAGTGGTCTGGCGGGTCCGACGCGCCGGATGACCGCGGGAACGAACTGGGTCACCGTGAGGATGGTGCCGGTGAGAGGGAGGAAGGCGAGGCCGGCCGTGAGCGCGCCCATGCCGAGGCCGCGCTGGAGGTACTGGACCAGTATGAACAGCAACGAGAAGTGGACTCCGACGATCAATCCCATGACCACGAGCGCCGTGGCGCGGCCGGTGTGCCGTAGCAGTGTCAGGTCCAGCAGTGGATGGGCGGCACGCTGCTCGATCAGTACGAACGCGACGAGCAGGACGGCGGCGAGGACGAAGGCGAGAATGGTCGGCACGGTCGCCCAGCCGGCTTCGGCGGCGTGGATGAACCCGTAGACCAGGAGCAGCGAACCCGGAGTCGCGGTGACGGCGCCCGCGATGTCGACGCGCCCGCGGACCGGCGCGCTCTCGCGTACGAGTCGGTGGACCACCGCTACGACCGCGGCACCGACCGGAACATTGATGAGCAGTCCCCACCGCCATGAGGCGAAAGCGGTCAGCGCACCGCCGAGGATGAGGCCGAATGACGAGCCGATGGCGGAGGCCGCGGTGAACATGGCCAGGCTGCGACGTCGGGCGGCTTCGTCCCTGGCCATGGCCGCCAGCAGGGAGAGGACGCTGGGCGCGGCGATGGCGGCGCCCACTCCCTGAGCGACCCTGGCGGTGATCATCGTGGGCGCGTTCGGAGCGAGCCCGGCGGCGAGGGAAGCCGCGGCGAACAGGGCGGTGTGGATGGTGAAGACCCGCACTCGTCCGAAGGCGTCACCGAGCCGGCCACCGAGGAGCATCAGGCCGCCGAAGGCCAGGGCGTAGGCGTTGGGAACCCATGACAGTCCAGCTGCGGAGAACCCGAGCGCGCTCTGCACCTGTGGAAGGGCGACCGTGACCACCTGTGCGTCGAGTTGCAGCATCAGCTGAGCGGTGAGCACGGCGGCGACGGCCAGCGCGGCGTGCGGCGGCACCTCGACGCGGCGACCCGCAAGGGACGGGAGAGGTGTCGGTCCCGTCCCGGTCCTGAGTTCTTCACGGACAGACATATGGGCGCCTCGGAGGTAGGGCACGGATAAGGAGATTGATGTGGCTGCGACGGTTACCGAATAAAGATCGGTAACCGCCCTGGTACTTCGCCCGCGAGGGCAGCACACGCGCCCAGCTGGGCCGGCAGCGCCTTGCCTGCGCCGGCGGGTCAGGCGCCGGTGACCACGCTCGGCTCGCCCGTGGTCCACGAGGTATGCAGTACACGGCGGTCGATGCGCCATCCGTTGTTGGTGCGGACGAAGGAGTCGATGTAGGTGCCGCCGGTGTGGTAGAAGCCGGTTCCGAGGTGGTGGTGGGCGATGACCTGCGTTCGCGTGCGCACTCCCTCAGCGGTGGGCTCGAACCAGATCGCGCCCAGGAAGTGCTGGGTGGCGTCGAGGCGGCCCATGAGGCCGCCGATGGCTCCTGCGATGCCCTGCGCCCCACGTGCCATCACGCCGGTGAACGCGTCGCCGCCCGGGATGTAGCTCTCGAAGGTGTTCTCAAGCTCTGCGGTCTCGGTGAACACATCGGCGAGTTGCTCGAAGTCGCGGCCGTCCAGTGCCTTGGCGTACCCGAGGAGCACTGACCGGATCTCGGCTTCGTCGCGGCCGTCAATGTGCGGGTGGTTCAGTGTCATTGCTCTTGCTTCCTTGCTTCCTTGGTTCTGGCAGCGTGCGATGCGCTTCGCCGGCGGGTGGTGGGGCCAGTGCGTCATGCCGCTGTGGTGGTCCGGGAGTGATGGCCGGCAACTCAGTGGTCGGTGGTCTGCGCTGTGGCGTGCTGGGCCCGGTGTTCGGTGATCCGCCCGGTCAATGCGTCGTCGATGGCGGTGAAGGCGTCGCTGCCCAGGGGAAGTCTGCGGGGCGGGTTGGCCGAGGTGGCGGACTCGATGATGGCGCGGGCCATCTTCACGGGGTCGCCGACGCTGTCGGCCGTCACGGCTGCCGGTTGGGCGAGGTAGCGGCGCAGTTCTCCGACGGGCCCGCTCTGGTAGGCGTCGAGCGGTTCGCTGACCCGCAGGCGGTTGAAGAAGTTGGACTTGATGGTGCCGGGTTCGATGAGAGTGATGCCGATGTGGAAGGGGGCGAGTTCGTCGTGGAGGGAGTCGAAAAATCCTTCGACCCCCCACTTGGCCGCGTGGTAGACGCTGGCTCCGGCCATGCCGGTTTGACCTGCGGCGCTGGAGATCTGGGTGAAGTGGCCCGATCCCTGGTTCCTGAGATGCGGCAGTGCGGTGCGGAGAAGGTTGATGGGGGCCACGAGATTGGTGTCGAGTACGGCCCGGATGCCCTGGTCGTCGAATTCCTCCGCCGCGCCGTACAGGCCGAAGCCGGCGTTGGACACGATGTGGTCGACGCGGGCCAGTTCCTGGAAGGCGGCGTCGACGACGGTTCGCAGGCGCGCGGTGTCGGTGACGTCGAGTTCGGCAGTCCACAGGCGCTGTCCGTAAGTGCTCTTCAGCGGCGCGAAGGTGGTGGTGTCGCGTGCGGTCGCGGCGACGCGGTGACCATCGTCGAGGAGTGTCTCGGTCAGTGCCCGGCCCAGGCCGGCTGAGGCGCCGGTGATGAGCCAGGTGCGGGCGTCGGGTGCCATGTCGGTTCTTTCTGGACGGCTGGTCTTTCTGGACGGCTGGTTCAGAAGGCCCGTGAGGCCGTGTGACCGGTGGTGGGGTGAGCGGTCACATCTGGCCCATGCCGCCGTCGACGAAGAACTCGGCGCCGGTCGTGAAGGAGCTCTGGTCGGAGGCCAGGAACACTGCGGTGGCGGCGACTTCTTCGGGGCGGCCGATGCGGGCCAGCGGGACGATGCTGCTCACCTGGTTCCGGTGCTGTTGCTGGGCTTCTTCGTCGTGCGCGCCGGCCGAGACGTAGGTGGCGGGAGTATCGATCGGGCCGGGGCTGAGGACGTTGACGCGGATGCCGCGTTCGGTCAGTTCGTAGGCCCAGGAGCGGCCCAGGCTGCGCACGGCGGCCTTGGTGGCGCCGTACAGGCTCATCCGGGGAACGTTGCGGGAGGCGCTGATCGAGCCGACGAGGGTGATGGAGCCGCCGGCCGTCATCAGGGGCAGGGCTTTCTGCACGGTGAACAGAGTTCCGGCGACGTTGACGGAGAAGTGCCGTTCGTAGTCTTCCTGCGTGATCTCTTCGAGAGGGATCACGCTGCCGCTGCCCGCGTTGACGAAGACGGTGTCCAGCCGCCCGTGGCGGTGCGTGATCGCGCTGATGACCTTGTCCACAGCATGCGGATCGGCGACGTCGCCCCGGATGCCTGCTGCACGGGCGCCGAGGCTTTCGACGGCGGCGTCGAGTTCTGCTCGCCGGCGGCCGGTGATGTAGACGAAGGCCCCCTCCTCGATGAAGCGCCGGGCGGTGGCCAGACCGATGCCCGCGCTGCCGCCGGTGACGAGGGCGATCCGGTCGGAAAGCAGTCCCATGATGGGTTCCTTCGTGAGAGGGGTGTCGGGCCGGGAAAGGCCGCGTCACAGCACCTGTAACTGAAGTGCTTACAGGGCAACTAAAACAGTTACACCTCTGCGTGGCAAGCCGGGTTTCCACCCGTCCGTCGGCAGGGTTGTGCTGTATCTGTTCTTGTTACAGTTGTGTGAGGGGGCCCTTCGGCAACCGCAGGCCCCGAAGACGTGAGGAGCAGCGTGAGCGCGAACAGCCGCATGAGCCTGGCCGTGCACATCCTGACCTGGCTGGCATACGACCGGCGCGGCACCGACAAGGAGACCGCGACGTCGCAGCGCATCGCGACAAGCGTGAACACGAACCCGGTCGTGATCCGGCGGAGCCTGGGCCGGCTGAAGGACCATGGACTTGTGACCATCGACCACGGCAAGGGCGGCGGCTGGAGCCTTGCCCGCGACGCCGCGTCGATCACCTTGCTGGACGTGTACTGCGCGAGTTCGGACGATCCGGTCTTCGGCCTGCACGCCTCGGATCCGGACGCGGAGTGCTATGTCGGCTACGGCATCCAGCCCGTCCTGACGAGGATCTATGACCGGGCGACCGAAGCCCTGCGCCAGTCACTGGCGCAAGACACCATCGCGGATGTGCTTCGCGAGACCGTGGCCGTGTATGCGGCAGGAGACCACCCGCCCCCGCAGCCTCGGGTCTCCTCGTGAGACCGGGCCTCTGCTTCGCACTGGAGATCACATTCACCCGACGGCCGCCGCGCCCGCCGTGCCCGGCACGCCGCGGCCCGGCCTCCGGATACGCGGCGGTACCCGGGTGCGGCACACCTAGGAAGTCACGTCCTTCCAGAGACCGTGCGCTGAGAGCAGAGTGCCGGACAGAGGCGCGGTCCGTGCGGGGGCGCGCCACAGTGCTGCGCACCGTGAGGGTGGGTGGAGATCCGGCACCGCACGCCTGGAGAGCCGCAATGAGGATGCGTGTGCCCGCAGTACCCGCCGGTGACACCGGTGGGACCGCCAAGAGGGAGGAGGGCGCGTCGGACAACGCGCTCGGCGACTATCTCCGTCTCTGTCGTGCCCGGCTGGATCCGTGGACGGCCGGTCTGCCGGTCGTCGCGTCGGGCCGTCGGGTGAAGGGACTTCGCCGGGAGGAGATCTCCGTCCTGACGGGAATCAGCGCGGATTACTACAGCCGCCTGGAGCAGGGGCGCGAGCGGAACCCCTCGGCGCGGGTTGTGGAAGCGCTCAGCCGAGCGCTCCAACTGGACTCGGACGCGCGCGGTCGCCTGTTCCGTCTCTCGGGTATCAACCCGAGCCTCGGTCCGGACAGCATGCCGGCGCGTGTGCATCCGGCGCTGCTGCGGCTGCTGGAGGATTCGTCCCCTGCGGTGGCCTACGCGCTGAGTCCCTGTCTCGATGTCCTGGCGGTCAACCAGCGCGCGCGAGCTCTGCTGTCTCCCTTCGGAAGTGGAATCAACCTGGCCCGGGCCCTGTTCACTCATTCGAAGGCGCGTGTCTTCTTCGCGGAATGGCCTCGCGCCGCTGCCGCCACCGTGCAGACGCTGCGCCACAACGCACTCCAGTGCCCCGAAGACATCGACATCCCGGATCTGGTCGGCGAGCTGTTGGCTCGATCAGCGGACTTCAGTTGTCTGTGGGAGAGCGGCACGGAGGCTGATCTGGCCCGTGCGTACGGCGCAGTCGTCCATCCGGACGTAGGTCCCCTGGAACTCACGTACACGACCTTCAGCCGGCCGGACGCCCCGGGGCAGCGCCTGCTGGTGGGAGCACCCTCGCCCGGAAGCCGCAGCGCCCAGGCCCTCACCTATCTGACGGCGACGAGTGCTCCCCCCAGCCAGTCGGCTGCGGCTCACCGAAGCCGCAAAGCCGCGCTTGTCGACGTCACCGCGGCCACGCTGCGGTGACGCCCTCCACACGACGTTCAGCGACGTCGACCACATCGCTTCGCACGGGATGTGTCGTTCTTGCGACGCTGCGGCGTCGCAGGTCCGTGGCCAGCCTGGGTGTGGAGCACCCAGGCTGGTGGAGCCTCCCTTGTCGGTGATGGTTCGGGGAGTGTGGTGGACGCAAGCACTCCGCTGTAGCTCGACCAAGGAATGACATGTCTCTCGACTCGTATCGCACGCTCGGCCGCTCCGGTCTGCGTGTCAGCCCCCTGGCCTTCGGTGCGATGACCTTCGACGACGGCAGCTGGGGTTCGGCCCCGGAGGCCTCGTTCGGTCTGCTGGATCACTATCTCGACGCCGGCGGCAATTTCGTCGACACCGCGAACATGTACAACGGCGGTGCCTCGGAGGAGACGCTCGGCAGCTACTTCGCGCGACGGCCTGGGCGCCGTGACCGCATGGTCCTGGCGACGAAGTTCGGTGGCAGCATGGCGGCCGACGACCCCAACTCCGGCGGTGCCGGCCGCAAGGCGATCCGGGCCCAGCTCGACGCCAGCCTCAAGCGGCTGAACACCGACTACATCGACCTGTACTGGCTGCACCAGTGGGACCGGCACACCCCGATCGAGGAGACCCTCTCCACTCTGACCGATCTGGTTCGTGCGGGGAAGATTCACGCGATCGGCCTGTCCAACGTGCCGGCATGGTGGGTGGCCGAAGCCGCCACCGTGGCCCGGCTGCGCGAGTGGGAGCCGGTTGCCGCGCTGCAGGTGGAGTACTCGCTGCTCGCCCGCAGCGTGGAGGGAGAGACCTTCGGTGCGGCCCGGCGCTTCGGCCTCGGCGTGACGCCGTGGTCTCCGCTGGCCAGCGGGGCGCTGTCCGGCAAGTACTCGCGTGAGACCACCGAGGTGGCGGGCTCGGGACGCGCGGCCTATGCGGGGGTCCACCTGACCGAATCGACGTTCGTGCTGCTGGACGCGCTCAAGGAGATCGCGGACGGTCTGGACACCACGGTCGCGGCGGTGGCGCTGGCCTGGGTGCGTCAGCGTGCGGAGGTCACATCGACGCTGGTGGGTGCTCGCACCCATGAGCAACTCGTCGCCAACCTCGCCTCGCTCGACGTCACGCTCACCGAGGAGCAGACCGCCGGACTGGACGCGCTGACGGAGCCCACCCTCGACTACCCGCACTACATGGTCGATTCCATGGTCGGCTTCCAGCAGGGTGATACCACCGTCAACGGCCTGGCGGCCAAGGCGTTCGTCCGCTGAACACTTACGTTGAGACACCCGCGGTGGCACAGTCGGCCGGATGCGGGCGGAATCCC